>JAKAIQ010000251.1 GCA_021825035.1 Deltaproteobacteria bacterium
TGTGACCTGACATCGGAGTCAAAATACCCTATTTCTGCGGACTTTGTCAACGCATAAAGCCCGCTTCGGCCCGGCTTCAATCGCAGTGACACGGCCCCGTGGTTATGATAATCTATGCGGAACAGCCGGGCTTCCTTTTTCATCCGGATTGCATGGCTCGCATTATGGTTGCGTGAGGCGGCAAACCCAATGGCAGACCGTTTAAAGGGCCTGCCACATATCCGTGGCGCGCCGTCGAGGAAAACCGCTCGCCCCGAACGCGGCGGAGGATCGATCTTTGGCGACATGTCCGAATACAGACCCGAAAAAAAACCGTGAAAGCGGAATTCCCATCACAATACCGGCGGCATGCGCCGGGCTTCTGACATTCCTGGCGTATCTCCCTTCTCTGTGGAACGGTTTCGTTCACTGGGATGATGATTTTTACGTCTATGAAAACCCAAATATACGCGCGATAAACGCGAGATTCTTCAAATGGGTCCTCACTTCCGCCGACGTATCCAACTGGCATCCGCTCTCGACCATATCCCATGCCGTGGACTACGCCGTCTGGGGGCTTAACCCGTTCGGCCATCACCTGACAAGCATATTCTTCCATGGGCTGAACGCCTCGCTCGTATACATCCTCGCCGTCAGAGTTTATCGCAGCCCTGAGACCGGAACCATACCGGGGCGCGGTAAAACCGTCGTCGCCGGCCTTGCGGCAGCGTTGATCTTCGGCCTCCATCCGCTCCGCGTCGAATCCGTCTCCTGGGTCTCCGAACGAAAAGACGTATTGAGCGGCTTCTTCTTTCTTTTGAGCGCGATCTCCTATATCGGCTACGCAAGGTTCCCCCTCGATAAAGGCCGCCGTTATCTGCTCTCGCTTGCCTGCTTCTCGCTATCTCTCCTGAGCAAGCCCATGGCCGTCTCCCTTCCTCTCGTGCTCCTGATACTCGATTTTTATCCGCTTAAGAGGATTGTAAATTCAGGCGTCTCAGCGAAGAAGATGGTCTTCGAGAAGTTGCCGTTTTTCATCCTGAGCGCCTCTTCGGTCCTTTTGACCCTGTTGGCGCAGTCAAAGGGCGGCGCCATCGTCGCCCTGGAATCGCTCCCTGTTTCGAGCCGAGCAGCCCTGGCAATCCGGGCATACGCGTTCTACGCATATAAAATGCTCCTTCCGATGGACCTGGCCCCGTTCTATCCGCACCCCCTGCCGGGAGAACTCTTCAACCGCGTTTTCGCCGCCTCGCTCGTCTTCTTCGTGTCCGTCACCGCCTGCTGCATAATCGCCGCCGCAAAAGGGAGGCCGTTTTTTTTGGCCGCCTGGCTGTATTACGTCGTCACCCTGTTCCCGGTAATAGGCTTCGTGCAGGCCGGAGGACAGGCCGCGGCCGACCGCTATACATACCTGCCGGGCATAAGCCTCGCCCTTCTCGCCGGAGCCGGAGCCGTTTACGGGAGATTTGCCCAAACGCGGACGAGGGTGGCGCTTGCCTGCGCTGCGGCTCTTGCGCTCTTCGCCATTGCAGGCATGACCGTAAGACAGGAGGGCATATGGAAAGACACCGTGTCGCTTTTTACATATGAGATAGACAGATACCCGGACAGGGTCTTCGTCGCGTACAACAATCGCGGCATGGAGTATGAAAGATTCGGTCAGGCAGGCCGGGCGCTAAACGATTTTTCACGGGCGGCCGCAAATAACCCCTATTACGCGGACCCTTATATAAATCGCGGCGCCCTGTATCTAAATACCGGGAGAATCAGGGAGGCGCTCCGGGACTTCGACAGGGCCGTTGCCCTCGCTCCCGGGAACCCGGCGGCGTATCTTGGCAGGGGCAACGCGAACCTTGCCGCCGGGAACCCCGGCGGCGCGCTCACCGACTTTGAAAAGGCCGCCGCACTCGATCCCGGATCGCCCGCCACCTATTACGGCATGGGCGTCGCCCGCCTGAGACTCGCCGATCCCGAAGCCGCGGCCACGTACTTCAGGAAGGCGGCACTTATGCAAAAAGCGGAACGCCGCCTCAGGTAGCCCTTTTGTTGCAGAGGCAGGCCGTTCCGTGTTATATATCAGACCTTCCCATATATGATTTCGCCCTTTTCGAGGCCATTGCTCGCACCGCGCCGAACGGACCATGCATCAGAAAAGCAAGCGTTTTTTAAGAATATGCCTTTCATTTGCCCTCTTAGCCGCCATAATCATCGGCATCCCCTTGCTTGAGCTGGCGTTCGGGTCCGTCAGACTGCTGATCCCTTCCGGCGCCGCAGTATGGATACGTCCCGACGAGCCGGTTTCACTGAACTCGATGCCGAAAGGGACTATCGATACCGTGAAATTCTGCAAGGATTACAATTCAACCGGACTTCATGGAGACGCTGAGCTGACCGTAAGGGCGATGGGGGTTGCGACGGTAGAGGTGGACGGGCGGCAGGCGGGCGGGCCGGCGGACGCCTGGGAAAGGCCGCTTACCACGAACCTGTTGCCTTTTCTTTCGCCAGGTACGCGCGAGATATGCGTGAAGGTCGAAAACCCGCAGGGCCCGGCCGTCATGCTCGCGCGCTCCGAATCCCTTGGCCTGTTCACCGGAAAGGGCTGGTGGGCATACAGGGGAAGCAACCGCCTGCCGACGGTCGGCGTGGACGCCCCGGCCAACGCTCCCATGGCCAGGTATTTCGGGCGCTCCGGCAAGGCTCTCCTCTCCGAGCTTCCGTTCCTCATCCCGATATTCCTCGCGGTATTCGCCTGGACCATGCTCTACTATGGAAACGCCCCGCAATCCCTCGTAAGAAGGCTAACCCCCGGAGTAAACGGCCTGCGTCTGATGCTTACCGCCGCCTGGATTGTCATTGCCGTCAACAATTTCTGGAAGTTGCCGACATACGTCGGCTTTGACGTGGCGGCGCACCTGGACTATATCATTTATGTAGCGGAGCACAGACGGATCCCTCTCGCGGGAGAGGGCTGGCAGGCGTTCCAATCGCCGCTTTATTACATGGTCTCGGCGCCTGTATTTTCCCTGATCCAGACCCGCTTTGCCGGCCTCATGAGGCCGGCCGCGCGCATCCTAAGGATCATTCCCATCATCTG
>JAKAIQ010000026.1 GCA_021825035.1 Deltaproteobacteria bacterium
ATGCAAGCTCGCCTATGATATTCGTAGCACGTGAAACGTATTCGGCTTTTCTCGAATAATCTTTCCGGCTCATGCAAAATGACGTCCTGTTGAGGCTGTCTATCGCGCCGTCATAAAGCATGATAACCAGGTCGACCGGACTCGCCGTATTGACTTTTGTATTGGTATACGCGTTCTTGGCGTAATTAATCCTCTGCGAATGCCCGGCGTCTATCATGCGCCTGATCCTGAGCTTGAACTCGAGCCTGAACTTCCGCCGCTTGACTGATTGCTCCATGCCGAAAATGTCTGGGTTATATACTGGCCCTCGGCCTGCAGCTGAGATATCGTGGCCTCGAGCTGCGCGTATTCATTCCTGATTTGAGTGGTTTCGTTGTTGATATTCTCCTGCATCGTATTGGCTTTATCCGTCAAGGAGGATATCTGGTTGTTGTAGGAGTCCTGCTGGCCGGGAATGATGTTGTTGATATTGTCGGTCAGGGTGTTGCCCAGGTCAGTGCTCATGGCGTTCAGCACGGAAACCACCTGCTGCGGGTTTGCCGCAACTGCGGCGTTCAGCATGTTCTGGTCGACCTGCAAAACGCCGTTCTGATCATGCGTGATGCCTATGAGGGCAAGGGAACTCCCGGCATAACTGTTGGTAGTTATGTTCGTCATTGCGCCGGTAATGTCGTTAACGATGCTTGAGCCATAGATCGGGCCATTATTGAGAGCTACGCCGGCCACATTTGTGCTCGTTATCGTGCTCATGGCCTGGTTGTATGCGCTCACAAAGGCGTTTACCTTGCTCAAAAGGCCTGCCGTATCGTTAGACACAGTAAGGACGGTGCTTCCTGCGCTGCCCAGATTAAGCGTCACCCCGTTTATGAGGTCGGAAATTGAATTTGTCGATCTCGTCACTGAAATGCCGTTAAATGTCAGACTCGCATCCTGCGCAGCAATCGATTGCGTCATGTTTGTAATACTGTTTTTCGGATCAAAGGCAAGCGCCGAGAGGCCCGTCATGTCGGTATTTGTGCCGTCGCCGTCTGCAACGGTTATTTTTATCGTGTTGGCGGCTCCGGTGGCGTTGGAAGTGACCGCAAGCCTGTATCCGGTGCCGTCATTTACCACGGAAGCCGTCATGCCGGCGTTAGCCGAGTTTATGGCCGAGGCTATTCCGTTCAATGTGTCGTTTGAACTCGTTATGGTAATGCTTGCCGGCGATGAGCTGCCGTCCTGTATCGTCAACGTCCCTGTCCCCACCACTGCGGTGGTGGCGTCAGTATAGTCCTGTGAATAGATGGACTGAGCCTGGGCCAGCTGGTTTACCTGAATATTGTAAGTGCCAGGAGACGCTGAGGTTGTCGCGGTCGCGGTTAGGGCTGATGTGTTGGATGAAACGGCTTGAAGGCCGAGCACATCGGTCGTCTGAAGCGGCGTTGTTGCGTCATTAAATGTGCTGAGCGCGCTGAGGAGCGTCCCGTATGCGCTTATGTCCTGCTGGTATGTTGCCTTCTGATTGTTTATCTCTTGCAACTGCTGGTTGTCAAACGAAGTAAGGGCGCTTATGACACTGTCTACGTTAATGCCGGAGGCAGGCCCTATGGAATCCATTATCGCCATTTTTATACCTCTTCATTTAGAAGATTTTTCAAGGGAAGCTTCAGCTCGTCAGACATTTTGATGAGTTGCTCGGGAGGAAACTGAATTATGGTTTTGCCGTTTTTGTCGATCAGTCTGATAACGACATTTTTGCCGCCATCGAGCGCAAATACTGCCTTGAGTCCGGAATTCACGGTCGGCTCTGACGCCGATGCCCCGCTCGCACCGGAGACATTCGGAATTGTCTTATCTTTTATATCGGTTGGCTTTGGCGATGTTACTTTCAGCGCCTCAAGCGCGGTCTGTCCTGCGATTTCAACCCGTTTTATATTCATGGCCATCCCCCAATTTATCAACGGCGTAAAGGGGCTTGAAGCCCCCTTACACCGTTGATCAAGTCATCCTCTGATTACGGGAGAAGCTTAAGAATCTGCTGAGGTATCGAATTAGCCTGAGCAAGCACTGAAATTCCGGCCTGCTGGAGAATCATGTCCTTTGTCATGTTCGCGGTTTCAGAGGCAAAATCCGCATCCGTGACCCTGGATTTGGCTGCAGTCAGATTCTGAACCATATTGCCGAGGTTTGAGATGGCATAATTGAGACGGTTGTTTATGGCGCCGACGTTGCCCTGGTCAACGTTGATCGTATTGATGGCCGATTGAACGGTGGAGATGGCGGACTGGGCGGCGGTCTGAGAGCTGATTGTAAGGGCGCTAACTCCAAGCGCGGTCGACGTGGCGGTTAGGCCGGCCAGAGTTATCTCGTCGTTGGCGCTGTTGTCGGCTCCCACCTGGAACGTCCAGGTTGCGGGGCCCGTACCGTCAAGGATATGCTGGCCGTTGAAAGTGGACGAACCGGCCACACGGTCGATTTCTGAAATGAGACTTGTAAATTCGCTGTTCAGAGCCGAAAGGTTACTCGTCGTATTGACGCTGTCAGCGGCCTGGACTGCGAGTTCGTTCATCCTCTGAAGCATATCGGAGATGGTGCTCAAACCGCCTTCAGTGGTCTGAACAAGCGATACGGCGTTATTGGCGTTGCTCGTGGCAGTGGTCAATCCGTTTATCTGACTCGTCATGATGCTTGCGATCTCGAAGCCCGCCGGATCGTCAGCGGCAGAGTTTATCTTCAAACCGGATGAAAGACGCTCCATCGCGGTTGCCAGGCTGCCCTGGGTTATGGAAAGATTCCTCTGCGCATCGACCGAGAACAGATTTGTGTTAATTGTAAATGCCATTTGCTTACCCTCCTTAGTGTTTTATTCCGGCATCCATGCCGTTTTTTATTTTAGGTTTAGCGACCGGCCATTTTCACGAAGCGTTCCCCCTTTCTGGCCTATTTGTCGCTCAACCACTTACATTCACTATCGGATGTTCTCGGAGAAACTTTAATTTTCTTTGAGCCGAGACTGCGCCTATTTCGCCAGACCTAACCACACATCAACGACGCCATAAGGACGAGTGCGCGAGCGGCGCGCAAAATTGTCATCCATGGATGAAGTGTGAGGCCCATTGAGGTATGTCTTTGCAGAATGCATGAAAACCGGCTGAAAAAGAACCGAACCGGTAGCCTTCCTGATTGCAAAGAAGCTGAAGGCTTTTTCTTGAAAAAAGGCTTATATGCCCATTTCTCGGAGATGCGTACCACCACTTCAATGGCTCTCCACGGCGGATGTTCCCGTCCGACAGGAGCGTGGTGAAGAGTCCAATCCCGTCCCTGGCAAGCAGCGATGACAGTCTTCTTAAAAATGTCCTGACTTCCGGGACGTGCTCAAAGACTTCATAGCAAGTTATGAGATCAAATTGTCCCAATTCTTCAACGTGCTTATCGCCATCCACGAAAGGGTCATATGAGGTGGACTGCCAGCCGGCGGCCCGAAGAAGCTTGCTAAGAAGACCTTCTCCTCCGCCATAATCGAGATGGCGTATCTCCTTGCCGCGTGCGCCCAAGAGGGCGATGAGATTTTTCGCGTTCTCACGTGGACGGGCTTCAACGTAATCAGGATCAACCTGCGCGTATCCGCTATTGTAAATCATGTTCGCAAAATCCTGCGCTGTCCAGCGTGAAAATTCAGGCGCAAAGCAAAAACCGCATCGTTCACACAAAAAGTATGATACCGGAATGCCGGAGGGCGGGAGATGAAAACCACGCGGTTCTTCGCATGACTTGTTGAAATCAACGGCGTCAAGAAGAAAACTCGGTCCCTTGCAAATTGAACAAGTTAGCTGCATAGACAAAGCCCTATCGTAGAATTAATACAGCCTGTCTCTGATATGAATTACTCTCATACATGCGAGAGTAACTGTTGCGCACAGCCGGGTGGATGCGATTCATGTCTACGCCCTCGTGAATTTAACGAGATTACGCATTACCTCAAATATTACAGCTCCCCAATTATCGATCCCAGCCTGCCGGAAAAGACGCGCTGTGGGATACCATGGGCTATCCGGCCTTTCCTCAAGCCAACGCCAGTCTATAGAGATATACGGAATCAATATCCACACAGGCTTGCCAACGGCTCCGGCAAGATGGGCGACCGACGTGTCGACGGTGATAACAAGATCAAGAAGGGAGACGAGCGCGGCGGTGTCCGAAAAATCTTTAAATTCCTTTCCGGCATTACGGATGTTAGGGGCATAAGCAAGCGCGGCCAAGTCCGCGCGGCCAAGTTCCTTTTGAAGACTTATAAGCTCGACATTGCATTGCGTGAGCGGAAGAAGCCGGGTTAGCGGAATAGAACGGTTACGGTCATTCTTATGGCCGGGATTTCCATGCCACGATATCCCGACCCTGAGTCTGTTCGTCTGTCCAAGCCATTGGGACCAGCGCTCAATATCCTCCGGCCTTGCTTTAAGATATGGGACACCGGACGGGATAGTGTCAATGCCGGTCTTGAACGAGAGCGGCAGGCTCAAAAGCGGACAGTGAAAGTCGAAGGGGGGTATGGCCTCTCCTTTTGCAATGACCTTGATGGGCCATCGCTGCGATTCCAGGAGCGATTTAAGTTGCGGCTGTACTTCGAGAATGACATTGGCTCCAAGATCTGCCACAAGCCTCGCGTAACGGCAAAACTGTATTGTGTCGCCAATTCCCTGCTCGGCGTGAAGAAGAACGGTCCTGCCGGACAGGCTCTCTTCCCCGAGCCAGAGAGGTTCACTAAAATTACGCTTCGGCGATGTAAAATTATCCTTTTTCCAGCGCCACTCGTACAATTTCCAGCCTTCTCCATAGTCGCCGAGTATCAACTTGGCAAGGCCTTTGTGCCAGTATGCGTGCGGGTCATCCGGTTTTAACGCGATCGCCATTTCATAGTTCGCGATCGCCTCGTCATAACGCCTCAAGTCGTAAAATGCCACGCCGCGGTTGTTGTATGCAGTTACATAATCATGCTTAAGCTCAATTGCCCTGGCATAACTCGCAATCGCCTCGTCATAACGCCTCAAGTCGTAAAATGCCACGCCGAGGTTGTTGTGCGCTTCGGCGTAATCCGGCTTGAGAGCTATCGCCCTGTCGTAACTCGCCGCTGCATCTTCAGAGCGCCTGAGTTCCTTGAGAGCGTTCCCGCGATTATTATAAGCTTCGGCATAATCCGGCTTTAGCTCGATAGCCTTCTCAAAGCTGGCAAGGGCTTCCTCGCGACGCCTTAGATGGCCGAGACTGACTCCACGATTGTTGTGAGCTATCGAGTAATCGGGCTTCAACTCTATCGCCCTGTCGCAACTCGCAAGCGCTTCATCATGCCGCTTTAGCTCATTGAGCGCTGCACAGCGGTTGTTGTGTGCCTCCGCGTAATCGGGCTTGAGAGCTATCGCCCTGTCGTAGCTCTTAAGCGCTTCCTCATAACGGCCGGCCTCATAAAGTCTGTTGCCCATGCTGTTATGAGAGGTGGCATTATCCGGCCTTAGAGCTATCGCCCTGTCGTAACTCGAATGCGCCTCGTCAAACCGTCCCAGTTCCTGAAACGCGTTTCCAAGGTTTTCGTGCGCTTCCGCAAAATCCGGACGAAAAGATATGGCCATCCCATAACTTGCAAGAGCCTCTTCATAACACTTCAGATACGTCAGCGTAACCCCGCGATTATTGTGCACTTCGGCATATCGAGGCTTCAGAGCTATCGCCCTGTCGTAGCTTTCCAGCGCTTCTTTATGGCGCTGGAGTTCCTTAAGAACATTTCCGCGGTTGTTGTGCGCCTCCACGTAATCGGGCTCAAGATGTATAGCCCTCTCATAACTCGAGAGGGCCTCTTCAAAACGTCCAAGCTCATAAAGAGCCACGCCGCGGTTGTTGAAGGCTATCACGTAATCCGGCTTCAGAGATATCGCCCTGTCATAGCTTATGAGAGCATCTTCATTGCGTCCGAGCGCTTTAAGCGCTCCGGCGCGATTATTGAGCACGACGGGCTGATGGGGGTTTATACGAAGAGACCTGTCAAAATACTTCAAGGCCTCCTCGAAATTCCCTTGCTGGAAGCAGATTATGCCGAGCTTGGAGAATGATTCAAAATTTCTGGAGTTGCCGGTTATATTTTTTTTCAAATTCTCATCCGCGCGCCGCATGGCCAAATCGCCGGAAAATGCCGATCCGGTCCTGGCCGGCGAAAAAGCCGGCAGCTTATCTTGCATGCCGATCCGGGACCTGCGGTGACGCGCGCCCTTTATGCCTTTTTTCATGGGAGATCCGTTAAATGATTTTAATAATGTGTAAATCGAATGAATCCGACAACTTCACAAAAGCCGCCGAGCGCCCGGGCTGAGCCGCATGATCTGTCAACCGCAACAGAGATTTTTTTCCGCCCGCAGATCATGCCCTTGATTCAATGATGTAGCGTGATTGATAGCCCTCTTTGTCTATGATATACTGCATGGCCAGCATATTATCGGAATTGAAGATAACCGGACCCTTTAGATTGACGCTTAGCTGTCTTTTTTCTTTTGACGCAGTCACCATTACAAGGGTTACAAGGTTTTTTGCATCTTTCGCTCCGAGTTCCTCAACATCGTTCTTTTTCAGCGGCACTTTATAGTCAGGCACGTACAGATCGGGGACGGTCAGAAGAAAAGCGACGTCGGGGTCTTCGACCGACTGAAGCCATTTCAAGGTGCCTTCGTCGTTATGGTCTATAAGTATGAACCGCCGGAGCTTTTCAAAGCCGGGGATACCCTGTACGAAACGTATTACTTTATCTTCCCGGACTGAAAGCAAACCGAAACGGCTGGAGTCGATTTTTAAGACAGACGTCATTTTCTGGCAGGTCATGTTCATTTTTGCCTGTGTCCTTTCAGCGCGTCGGCCTCATCGGACGTAAGCCCTGCCGCACGCCTGTTTTCTTCCTGTATCTTCAAATATATTTCTTCCCTGTGGATCGCCATGTTCAGTGGGGCCTCGATGCCCAGCCTTACGTGATTTTCTTTTATCTCAACTACAAATATCTTGATTTCATCGCCGATTCTTATTCCCTCACCCGACTTCCTTGTCAGTACAAGCATGCGCCCTCCATGGCTGAAAGATTGACGATCCCGACTCGTTCCGCAAGTTCGACCTGCGGAAGGTCAACGGTTTTAAATATAGTTGAAGATATTCAAGCTTAAGACCTGGCTCGCCGAAGCCATCGACGCCTGAAGAGCCACCTGTCCGAGCTGCAAGTCGCCGATCACCTTGGTGAGATCCGCGTTCTGAAGGTTTGAGATGACCTTCTGAACCTCTGTCGTCGAGTTTCCCAGATCGCTCTGTATCGAAGTAAGCCTCCGAGACCTGGCGCCAACTTCCGACGCGGCGTTAAGAACCTGCTGCGAAGATGCTTGCAACGCGCTTATCGTTGATTGAACACCGGCCTGGTTGTTGCTATTGAGCGCCGTTATCAGGTTGGAGACGGTCTGAAAGACATCGACCCCTCCCGGTATACCGGTTCCCTTGAACACCTCCCCTCCGTTCATTCCTACGGTCATGGTGCTGGAGCCGATGCTGATCTGATAGCTGTTAGAGTCTCCCTGGAAATTTCCGGACGAGTCGAAAGCGGCGGTATTGGTCTTGTATCCCGAAAAAATATAAGTGTCTCCGACCTGGGTATTGCCAAGAGTTATAAGTTGATCGCTGAGGCTTTGCACTTGATTCGCGATGGTGCTCCTCGTCGAGGCGTTCTGAGTGCCGTCCGCGCCCTGAATAGCGAGGTCCTGGATACTTGTCAATATATTATTGGCGCTTGCGAGGGCGTTGGCGGCAGAGCCCAGGTATGAAGAAGCCGAAGAGACGTTTTTCCCGGTCTGATTCAATTCGGAAAGCGCACTGTTTGATGAAAGCAACTCTCCGGCGCCGAGCGGGTCATCGGAAGGGGAATTTATCTTCATACCTGTTGAAATCTCATTATTGAGATTGTAGATGGACTCCTGCTGGCTTTCAATGCCGTTAACGTATGAATTGTACAGCATAGACTGTGTGACTCTCATTGCACCTCCCTTAACGTACGTGCCTTAATGCCGCGCGGCATCGACGGCGTTTACAGGAATTGGAAAGCAGACCATCGAAAAATTCTCCGGCTAAATTAAACGAGCTATTGCATGTTCATGAGAGCGTCCATCATGTTATTTACGGTACTGATGACCTTCGCAGACGCCTGATAAGCCTGTTGGAGCTTAATGAGATTTACGGCTTCCTCCTCTATGGAAACCTTCGAGACTGAATCTTTCGACGCCTGAAGCTGATTCGTTACGTTCTGCTGGGCAGTCACGCTGTTAGACACATTCTGCACCGTGGAACCCAGATCAGTCACTGCAGAGCTGTAGTAGTCGCCAAGCGTCGCGCCGTTCACGATTGAGGCGTTATTAAGCGACGCAAGGGCAAGGGCGTTCGTGTTGTCTCCGGGAAGCCCCGCCGAGGTTGACGCCGCCGCTATCTTGCTCGGGTCGCTTATGGCCACGCTGAGATTTTGCGCGGCATTGGTCGTTAGATTGACGCTAAATGCGTCACCGGCGGCGGGAGGTCCGCTGTTGTTAGCCACGGCAACGGACAGGCCGTCAAAATTGATCGCGTTGCCGGAGGTGTATGCGCCGTTTGGTACGACGACCGAGCCGGTAGTGGTATCGACCACCGTATAACTGGAGGCGCTTGAAAATCTTATCTCGTAATTGTCCGACGTGACGGCGCTCAAATTTGCTATAGACGCGCCGGATACCGTGGCGCCTCCGGTATTGCCGCTATTCGCGCCGGCATAAACCGTAGGCAATGAAAAAAAATCGGTATTGGTAGAACCATCGAGCCCGTAACCTGATCTGTGCTGGAGGTCTACGGACTTCGTCAAAGAAAAAGCCATGAGGTTAAGATTGCCGTCAAGGCCCTGAATGTATTGGCTCGCATTCAGAATGCCTTTGAGACTCCCTCCACTTATATTAGAATTTATCGATACCCCGTTACTCTCGATATTGTCCGCTCCTGCGCCGCCATTGGCCGAAACCGTGAGCGGAGAGACCTGGGAGCCGGTGACGAGACAAGTTCCACCGACGTAGACGTTCAACTCCCCGGATTGGTCTTCAATGGTCTTGACGTCTACGATATTCGAGAGTTGTCCAAGCAGCACATCCCTCTGGTCAAGAAGATCATTCGCCGAAGTTCCGCCGGACTGGGCGTTGGCAACAGCCTGGTTCAGGCCGGCTATCTGGTTGGCCAGTCCATTTATCTGCTGTACGCTTGCGCTTATCTGCTGGTTTATATCCGAAAGGTTTTGCTTGATGGCGCTGTCTATGTTGTTGAAGCCGTCCGCCAGGGTGTTTGCGCTTGAAAGAACGGCCGACCTGCTCGCCGAAGACGAAGGATCGTTCGCGAGATCCTGGAAGGAGCTAAAGAAGCCGTTTATGTCCGAATTAAGGCCCGAACCGCTCTGGTCGTTGAAATACGTCTGAATGTTATTGAGGACACTGCTCTCGGACTGAAAGGCGCTCAGGCTCGAATTGGAGCTCATAAGCTGAGTACTTACAAAATTATCGTAGGACCTTGTAACGTTTTGCACGTCGACGCCGGTGCCGTAAAATACCCCCCCGTATTCCACGGGAGTGTTCTCCGTAAGATTGGCAACCTGCCTCGAATATCCAGGGGTGTTCGCATTCGCAATATTTTGGGAAGTTACGTTTATTGACTGCTCATCGGTAAGAAGCGCAGTCCTTGCTATATCGAGCGCGGAATAAAGAGACGGCATTTTCAGGCCCCTTTGTTCAAATAACTTCCTTTTACAGCAAATCCATGCAATCGCCCGCTTGTGTTGTAATTATTGTTGACGATGAATCTGCCGAGAAAACCGAGCGTCTTGTTTACATTGTCCAGACATCCCTCCACAATAAAGCCGTTTACCCTGTTTATTTCCTTTATGCTCTCGGCTATCGAAATAATTTTGGACAGCTGCTCTTCAAGCTTATCCCCAAGGGATTGATCCGCTTTCTTGATTATGCCGGAAATGTTTACCTCTTCGGCCGGCATGCCGAGCGCCGCGACCGCTTCTCTAATAAGCCTCAGCCGCAGCTTTTCCATCTTCTGAATGTGAACGATCAGATGCTCTTTCTTACAAACCGTCTCATAAAGCGCCCTGTAATCCCTGTCAGCGAGGTCTTCATTCTCTTTATGAAGAACGGACACGAGTTCTTCATAAAAGGCGGTTTCTTTAACGAGATGGTCGATAAGTGCCCTTAATTCATTCATTTGTTTTGTTCGGTTTCCTGGAATAGATTGAGTCTCTAAGAGCTTTAGTTATCATCTTCTCAGCGACCTTACCCGCATCGACGCTGTAAGAGCCCTGCTCTATGTCGCTCTTGAGGCTTACGACCATGTCGCCCCTTACGTCCGGCAAGGACTCAAGCATTTTTTTTACCCTGCTTAAGTCCATGGCTCTCTGGGATATATTTACGCTGTCTCCGGCCCCGGAAGCGTCTCCGGCGTTAGACTGTTTAACCTGATCCTTTTCGCCGACTTTTTTGACGATATTATCGGTGCCAACTCCGGGTTTCTTCCCATTTATCTTCATAACCCCTCCTGTTTTAGGCAAACAATATCATACCTAAGATATCGGCTGCCTAAAAAAAAACTTTAGAGGTTACAGAAAGCGGAAGAGTTCAATTAAATATCCTGAAACCAAAAATCTTCATTTAAACAACCCCCATTAGGCGAAAGGAAGCGCCTGCGGGTCTACAGATTCGCCTTTTTTTAAAACCTCAAAGTGCAGATGCGGGCCTGTCGACCTTCCGGTGCTTCCGACATAAGCGATGGGATCAGCCGTGGTTACACTGTCTCCCCGTTCTACGAGATTCTCCTTATTATGGGCGTACCTCGTCACATATCCATTATCGTGCATTATCTCCACGACATTTCCATATCCGGATCTTTTGCCGCTGAATATTACTTTTCCATCGGAGGCCGGATATACCGGAGAACCCTCCGGAGCGGCAATATCCAAGCCATGATGAAACTTAATGCCGCCTGTGAAAGGGTCTTTTCTCAACCCGTATCCGGAACTTATTTTTCCTCGCAACGGAAATCTGAACTTTTTGGCTTTGACGGGCTTATCTTCAACGGTTTTATTCTGCGTCGTTGCAGGATTGACAACATTACTGCCCCTGTCGGCACCGGCGCTATTTAATGGTTGAGGCGCGTCTTCCCTTGCATTGAATTCGTTGGTCAGCTGTTTCATGAGAATATTTTCCAGGCCTATCGACCCGTTCGAGGCCATAAGTTTTGAAAGCTCAGCATCGAAAAGCGACTCATATATGTCTTCACCCGGCGCAGCGGGCAGAAGGCCGCTCTTTTCGATGGTTTTCCTCATTTCCTGAAGCATCTGATTGACAAACAATGCCTCAAAGTTAATAACGGCTTTTTTGATCTCAGCGGAATTTTGTGAAGCTACGTTGCTGTTTTTCATGACCGAGGCGCCTGCTGCGCTAATATCCTTCATAATTCTCCTTATTCAGGAAAAATGATCTTTATATTATTTCCAGATCAGCCTGGAGGGCCCCTGCAGCCTTTATAGCCTGCAATATGGCGATCAGGTCCCTCGGCGTCACTCCGACAAGGTTAAGAGCCCTCACGACATCGCCGAGAGTCACGCTCTCAGGAAGCAGAATCAGCCTCGATTTAGCTTCATTTACCTTGGTATCAACGACCGGCGCCACTACCGTCTCTCCATGGGGAGACAGAGCGGCAGGCTGTGAAATCTCATACTGGGTCTTAATTTCGATGCTTATATCGCCGTGAGAAATAGCGACGGTAGCTATCCTGACGTTCTCACCCATGACTATCGTCCCGGTCCGTTCATTTATAATCACTTTGGTTACAGTGTCCGGTTTGACGTCAAGCCTTTCTATCCTCGACATGTACGAGACCATGTCGTTTCTGTAACTTGATGGCACGCCAATTTTAACCCTGCCGGCATCCAGCGGCTGAGCGATTGACCCGTTGAGACTCGTGTTGATCGAGTCGGCTATTCTCTTTGACGTTGTAAAATCAGGGTCCCTGAGCGTAAGGAAGATGTCGTCTTTACCCTGAATCTCCAGCGGCACTCCCCTTTCCACTATCGCTCCGTCAGGTATCTTTCCGGCGTTTTGATGATTCTTGACGATATTCGCACCGGCGTTTCCGGCGGAAAATCCGCCCAGGGAGATAGCTCCCTGCGCCACGGCGTAAACGCGACCGTCCGGGCCTTTAAGTTGAGTGCTTATGAGCGTGCCTCCCTGGAGGCTTGTAGCGTCTCCGAGTGAAGATACGAGGACATCGATCTTGCCGCCGGGCCGTGTAAAAGGCGGCAGTTCAGCCGTCACAAGAACGGTTGCCGTGTTTTTGACCATTATTGTAGCCGGATTCGTCTGCATGCCCATCTTATCGAGCATGTTAGCTATCGCCTGTAAAGTAAAAAGAGCCGTCGTTTTGTCGCCGGTGCCGTCAAGCCCGACAACCAGCCCGAACCCCGTTATCTGGTTGGGCCTCACCCCTTCAAAAAAAGCGATGTCTTTTATCCTTGCGGCGAAGACGCTCGACGGCGGTAAAATGCACGCCAGCATAACAAGCAGAGGATATAGTTTAAAACGGCCAAACATTGTCGAATATCCTCCTCAGCCATCCAGGCCTCTGTTCATCGGACAGAACTCCATTTCCGGAATACTCTATTCTCGCGTCGGAAAGCTGGTTTGATGATACGGTATTGTTGTTTGATAGGTCTTCGGGCCTTACCATGCCGCTTAAAACTATATACTGGAGTTCGTTATTGATGACCATATCCTTGCGGCCTTCCAGCACCAGGTTGCCGTTAGGCAATACATTCACCACCCTTGCGGCGATTACCGCCGTCAGCACCCCGGACCGTTTGGTCGTCCCGTTCCCGGCGAATTTGGAGTTATAGCTGTCCTGAAATTGCGGACTGAACGGATTGGCCGCGTTAAACTTCATGCCCATGTTAAGAGGAACCCCAAAGAGATTCTGTATCGCTGCATTGTCGCTTGAAGTTCTCGCGGTCGAAGTGCTTGCCGCCTTTACGGCATTTGCGTTCTCCGAGATCAGTACCGTTACCGTATCACCTACATATCTCGCCTTCATATCCTGAAATAGACTGTTTCTCAATGTCTCGCCGGGCCAGATAGAGCCTGGCGTTGACGGAATGTTAACGGGCTGAACCGGTATGGCGGAAATGTCTATCTTTTTTGGCTGCGGGATCGTTGTGGCGCACCCCATAACCGATGTTACGATGGCGAAAGACGCGATTCCGGACAATAAACGCTTATTCATATGATGAATTCCCTGATTCCTTTTGGGCCGGTTGTTAAAAACCGCCAACATCCCGACCTATCGATGATCCGCTTACCAGTCAAGGGTAAGTTCATCCCTCCCGGTCACCATGCCCATAATTTCCTTGCCTGATTTTGTCCTTGCCTTGATCGTCTCGCCGTCGAAGCCGTCCTCAACGGCTATGCCATCGGACTTCACTATTAAACCTTTATTCTGTACCATAAGCACAACCCTGCTGCCGCGTTTTACGAGAACGTTCGGCTTGACGAAATCCCTCTTTATTACCGAACCGGGTGATATCGGCCTTTTTACCGTCATACCGACGACATCTTTTAAGGATCCGAATGAATCCCGGGCCCTGTTCAGTTCAATCCTTGCCAGTTTTACATCACCCGCCGCTATCCTGGCGTTTGTACCAAGGCTGTCCAGCGCAATAACAGCGTCTTTATAAGCCCTGACCCTTGCGGACGCCCAGACAGTCTTAAATACCCTGCCGCCAGAGTAGAATTTTACGGCCACGGTCAACTTTCCCAGTTCTATGCCACCGACGGGCGCTTCGACCCTAAAAGTGTCCGCGTTCTCGCAGCCTTTCATCCCGCCATTGAACCTTATATCGTCAATCTTCAGGTCCTTTTTGTCCCAGGGCGAGTTGGCCCGTATGGTTCTCGTTACCTCGGCTTTTATTGCGTCCGTATTTATAACCTTCTCGCCAGCGCGTCCGAGGGCTGCAAATGCCATGAGCATAAAGGCCGATACTAAAATAGTCAGAGTCTTCATACGGTTAGTTCTTCATCGCATTCGCATTCTGAAGCATTTGATCG
>JAKAIQ010000252.1 GCA_021825035.1 Deltaproteobacteria bacterium
ATGGCAAAGCCGTAATTACGGCTTTGCCATCGCCATCCGCAGGAAACGACAAATCCTCATCCAGCAATTTCGATTGCCATTTCAAATCGACATCCTTTACTTCAGAGCCGGTCCAGAGCTTCATGGATAGCGCGTGCTTATCGGCTGGCTTTTTGCCTTTTTTAACCGCCTCATGCATTGCGAATGAGATATTCCAGCGGGAGTTTCCAAAGTCGCAAAATACCGGATGAAGAAGCTGGTCAGGGTGCCTGTAAGCCGGCACCTTGAAACGGAGCATCTTCGCCTCTGCATCGGTTGCTGCCACATAATCGCGTAATGGCTGCGGGTCAGTCTTGTCGTTAATCTTCCAAACGCAGACGGCATCATCTGAGGCCAAGGCCTCAAATAACTGAACATCGCCGAATTTATCAATCTCCTGGTCGTCCTGCAATGAACGGGCGGCCGCGATACGGTCGGTTTCAGTCTTGCACTCGGATTTCGACCATTTCTTTATGACTTCATCCCAACCGTCCACCGCCCTTTTTCTGATCCTGTAAGGTTCGATCGAACCTGTTTCAAGAGAGCGGGTTTCACAGAACCTGTCCAGCCAGTTCTTGGCTTCCGCAGGGACGCGGCCCTTTTTACTTGCGTCTTCTTCAAAGCGGCGGCGTTCCGCCTCGGCACGCTTGATCCAGGTATGCGCCAAGGATACTCTTCTCGCCGCATGGTCGAGCATTACAGAGAATTCTCCGATGAGGTCTCGGCTATTGCGGAAATTAATACCAATGTCCTGTTCTAACTGAATCCTTTTATTTGCCATCCAATCAGGAATTTCAATGGACCCACCGCTATCCTTTTCTGTAATTTCATCGTTGAACTTCTTTCGAAGCCTGCTAATATCCTCCTGGAGAATATAATCTTTCGTAGCCAGAGATTTAAGAATGAGTACACCTTTTGTGTCACGACCAGTGCTCCAGCCGATAGTTCTTTTTACGGTAGAGTAATATTCTTTTTCATCTTCTGGCACATGCCCACCGACTGTAGTAATTATATAATAAAAAAGCTCGCGGACTGGCTTGCCTATCATAATTTCCAAATCGGATTCCACAATCTTTTTTAGATTTGCTGCTATTTTTCGTTTATCAGTCTTGTTCCCGGCCCCACAGTTCCTGCTCAGCCATCCTCTGGCTACATTACTGAATTCTTTTTCGTTATTACTGGCTGAAGCACTTTTGTCGCTATCTTCGGAATCTTCCGTGGAGAATAAAGGTGCTAAATACTCATGTGATTTTCCAAAGAATTCTTCAACGACTGACAAGGCGTCGTCGCGCATGAGCATGCCGTTAAGTTTTTTAACTTCCTCATCAAACGCCCTGCTCCTGTTGACCCAGACTGCGTCCTTCCGAATGTCAGCTGATAGAGAATCCCTGCAAGCCTCCACCCATTGATTGATAACGTCAGCATCATCGACACCGCGCAAACTCAGAATTCCACATAACGTATCTTCTAACTTACGTTTTCTTTCTATAGCAGAATCTTCGTATCTTGCGACTACATAATTTTTGGGTACGCTATCCACTGGTGACTCTACAGACAACCATGAAAGCGCAAGAACGATACGCTTGTCCCTGGTATCAGCCAGCGTATGGCATAGCCCCCCGCGCATGGTCAGGAGCCAGTCGCCAAAAGCCTTTGCGCCCTTGTTCACTGCATCATGCGTCTTCCAGAGGCTTCCCCTCCAGGAATTATCCTGTGGGTCAGCGCCCCTCAGACGGAGCGTATATGCCCGCTGGGTCGTCGGTATCTGATATTTTTGCTCCATCGCAGGCCTCCTTTATTATACCTATCCCCCTCCTCGGTAAAGGCATAGGGGAAACAGCGTCGGCCACCCCATCGACTTGAGGCGCCACAATGGAACCTCAAGTTCTCAAAGTTTTCCTTATTAAACTACAGCATAAAATCAGCTGGAAAACGGTAGATGTTCCTCTTAGCCGCTCGCACAGGCATTTTTGTCTCCACGCCGTAAAGCTCTGCGAGGTCGGCGTCTAACATGACCTTCTCGCCGCGAGCCAGCCTTCATTTTTCCTCCTGACTTGAGGTGCCAAATTGTGACTTCAAGCCACCATCGGGCCGCCTGACAAGCCTCTCTACGGCAGCCTCAAGCCGCTTCATCTCGCCACACCGCGTATTCATGCGATTTCCGTCTCTATTTCCTCCAGAGGGTACGCATCAATCGCCTTAATTATTATCAGTAAAATAGAGGCAACTCATCCCCCCGGCCTCAAACCGGGGAGCATCCTTAGAGGCCCGTAACCGCATATGGCGTTTACGGGCGCTTGTTTTATCTCAGGTGACGGTTTACAAAAAAAATAGTGTATATGCCTTAGAGTAAAAAATTTTAAAAAATGTCACGCAGCACATACACTTATTACATGCATATGCCCTATTCGTTCTTATGCTTACCATAAATATTTAGTTAAGTAAAGCTTGCCCACAATTTTCTCGTTTTATCAGCTGGCAAGCTCCTTAGAAACTTTATCGACCTAAATAGCAAGAGCCGGGTCAGGGCGCAGTAAGACGCAAGTGCATTCCAACCATAACCTTCTTCCTATGCGAAACCTCACATCGCCTTTAGCCATCAAAATACTATCCGAAAGTAATATATGGATAGGGAGCTTAAAGCGCTCCAAATTGTAAAAGGAGCTGGTCACAAGGCATGAAACTTCTAAGCGTTAAGAGATCCATGCGCCCATTCAGGCAAAGCCATCCACCATCTATCAGTGGGCGGAGATCGGGCAGATCCCCTGTTTCAAGATAAACGGCCTCCTGCGGTTCGATGAAAAGGAGATCCTCGACTGGCTAAAGGACCAGAAGAAGGTGTATAATACCGGCCGTGCAGGTAGAAGGCCCGGAAAGGAGGTATAGGCAAATGGGCCTCTACAAACGAAAGGACTCGCCGCACTGGTGGATGTCCTTCAAGATAGGAAACCGGCGAATCTTCGAATCCACCGGCACGGAGAACAAAAAGCTCGCTCAGCGAAAGCACGCAAGCCGGTTAATCGAGCTGGAGGAAAGG
>JAKAIQ010000027.1 GCA_021825035.1 Deltaproteobacteria bacterium
ATACTATCCACGACGAGGTGTTCGACGAATGCACTACTACCATCATAAGACAGGTTGACGAGCCCAAGACACTCGTGAATGAATTCTCGAGCTTCGCAAGGATGCCGGCCTCGAACCCAAGTCCTAACGACCTCAATCAGATAGTCAACGAAACCATAGCCCTGTACAAGACCGGCCACAGGACGATAATGTTCGGCGCGACAACCGACGACAGGCTCCCAGTCCTCGACATAGACCGGGATCAGATTAAGAGAGTCATCATAAACCTCATCGACAACGCGATCTCCGCCATAGAAGCCGAGGATGGACTAATAAGAGTCGAGACCCATTTCGAGGAGGAGCTTCAGCTTGCGAGCCTTGCGGTCATAGACAACGGAAGCGGCATCCCCGCCGACGTGAAACAGAGGCTCTTTGAACCTTATTTTTCAACGAAGAAGTCGGGAACGGGATTGGGTCTTGCCATCGTAAGCAACATTGTTTCCGACCATAACGGATACATCCGCGTCAGGGACAACGTCCCGAAGGGAACAAGGTTTATAATCGAATTGCCTGTAAAGGCTTTGACAATATGAAGACAATAATGGTCGTAGACGACGAGAAGGAAATAAGGGACGCGCTTTCAGGCGTGCTCAGGGACGAGAGCTTCGATGTCATGGAGGCGGGCTCTGCAGAGGAGGCCTTGAGGAAACTCAACACGCAAATTCCCGAGTTGCTGCTCCTCGACATCTGGCTTCCGGGTATGGACGGCATTGAAGCGTTAAAAGAGATCAAGGGCGCCTTCCCGGGACTTCCGGTCATCATGATCTCCGGGCATGCCAACATAGAGACAGCCGTAAAGACTACAAAGCTCGGGGCATATGATTTTATCGAAAAGCCCCTTTCGCTCGACAAGGTAATATTGACGGTTGAGCATGCGCTGGAACATAAAAGGCTTACAGAGGAAAACAGGGCCCTCAGGTTCAGAGCGTTAAGCAAATACGAGATTATCGGAAAGTCCAGGGCCATAATGGCCCTCAAAAATGACATAAAAAGGGCGGCGCCATCCAACAGCTGGGTGTTGATCACCGGGGAGAACGGCACAGGGAAGGAGTTCGTCGCCAGAAACATACATCTTCTTTCAACAAGATCCGGTCGGCCCTTTATCGAGGTGAATTGCGCGGCCATCCCGGAAGAGCTGATCGAGAGCGAGCTTTTTGGCCACGAAAAGGGCGCCTTCACGAGCGCCATCGCTCAGAAGAAAGGAAAGTTCGACCTTGCGGACAAAGGCACCATTTTTCTCGATGAAATCGGCGATATGAGTCTCAAGACACAGGCCAAAATACTGAGAATTCTCCAGGAGCGCAGTTTTGAGCGCGTGGGAGGCACCGAACGTATAACCGTTGACGTGCGTGTGATAGCCGCTACCAACAAAAACCTCAAGGAGCAGATACTAAAGGGCACTTTCAGGGAAGACCTGTACTACAGGCTGAACGTCATACCCTTTTATGTGCCGCCGATTCGAGAGAGGGCTGAAGACATACCTTTTTTCATTAATCATTTCCTGAAAGAATTCTGCAGGGAAACCGCCAGGGAAATGCTTATGGTCAATAAGGAGGCTACGGACATGCTTCTCACTTATGAATGGCCGGGCAACGTAAGGGAGATCAAAAATCTGGTGGAAAGGCTCGTCATAATGACGCCCTCGAACATCGTCACGCCCGATGACATACCTGCATATATAAAGGGTGTGGTTCCGGCGCAACCCAAGAATCTTTTCCGAAGTTCTCTTCTTAAGGAAGCGAGGAAGGAATTCGAGCGCGAATTTATTTCGCGAAAATTGAAGGAATTCGGCGGGAACATTTCAAAGACCGCCGAAGCTATCGGCATAGAAAGAAGCCATCTCTACCGGAAGATAAGAAGCTACGGGATAGAGCAGGAAAATTTAATTTAAAAATATCTTAATAATGTGTAAAATAACAACATCGGCTCGGGCATCAGGTTTTCAACTGCGCGTTTTCTCATCATGATACCTCATCATTTAAACATCATTCTAAAGCCACGTTAGAATAGCCATCGGGAGAAATCATCAATGTGGCCTTTTAAGGACGCGTGCGTGAAAAGGCCTGCGGTAATCCTGATCGTAGACGACGACGAATGCATGAGGGATACCCTCAGAATCCTTTTGCAGGATAATTACGAAATCACAACCGCGAAGGACGGTCTTGAGGCTATTAACGCAGTAATGTCAAGGCCGATAGACATGGCGCTGCTCGATGTTAACCTTCCCGGTTTGGACGGAATCAAGACCCTTGAGAGGATAAGGGAAGTTGACGCCGATATCGGGGTTATTATAATTTCCGCGAGTGATAGCTCGCGCAAGGCGGTTATGGCCCTTAGGAAAGGGGCCTACGATTATATAACAAAACCTTTTGATAATGATGACCTGCTCTCGACCATCAAGAGATGCTCCGACAGGCTCAATCTGAGAAAGGAGGTCAAATATTTGAGAGAAGAGCTTCAGACAAGGAGCGAGCACGGAGATGTCATAAGCAGGTCGGCGAAGATGAAGCGTGTATTCGAATTGATAAAGGCCGTTAGCGCAACCTCGTCCTACGTTTTAATAACCGGCGAGAGCGGCACCGGAAAGGAGCTTGTTGCAAGGGCAATTCAGTCGATCGGGAGCAGAAAAGACAAGCCTTTTGTCGCGGTCAACTGCGGCGCGGTTCCGTCGGAACTTATGGAGAGCGAGCTTTTCGGACATGAGAAAGGCGCATTTACCGGCGCCCACGTGAGGAAGATAGGCAAGTTCGAGTATGCCGACGGCGGGACAATCTTTCTCGACGAGGTCTCGACTCTGCCGACGCATCTCCAGACGAAGCTCTTGAGGGTTTTGCAGGAAAAAACCTTTGAACGCGTCGGAAGCAATACGCCGATAAATGTGGATGTAAGGGTAATCGCCGCCACGAACGTGGATCTCGCGAGCGAGGTAAAAAAGGGGAATTTCAGGGAAGACCTTTACTATCGACTCAAAGTCGTGCCGATAGAATTGCCTCCCCTGAGAGACAGGAAAGAGGACATACCGCTTCTTGTGCGGCATTTTCTTCAAAAAAAATCCCAAAAATGCTGCAAGCCCGTGCCTGAAATCAAGCCGGCGGCCATGGCGGCCCTCTGCGAATATTCATGGCCGGGGAATGTCAGGGAACTCGAGAATTTTGTCGAACTGATAGTGGTTCTTTCCAGAGACGGTGAGGAGATCCGTCTTGAGGATTTACCTGTATTCCCGGCCGAGCCGAAAGGCTATGCGATGAAGGACAGGAATTTTCGTGAAGCATGCAGGTCCTTCGAGAGAAATTACATCATAGGAGTGCTCAATAAAACAAACTGGAACAGGATCGAGGCGGCTAAAAGGATGAAGATTCACAGAAATACCCTTTTGATCAAGATGAAAACCCTGGCGATAAAAGAGCCGGGATTCCACAGGCGCAGATGATGATCTGATTGCGGTGCCGTTCTCGTGCGCCTTTCTTTATCGCAAGGCAGTCTCATGTCTGACGCCGTGGTTTCAATCGGCCCTGTCGAGTCTTAAGAGTTCATTCCCCCAAATTGAGAAATTGCAAACCGCCATATTTTGTGGTATTACATAGTACAATCATATTTTTTATTTTATTTCCCGGAGAACGTTGATGTCAGGGCATTCCAAATGGGCGAACATCAAGCACAAGAAGGCTAAAAGCGACGCAAAGAAAGGCAAGATATTTACAAAGCTCGTCAAAGAAATAATGGTGGCCGCCAAGATGGGCGGAAGTGACATTACAGGCAATCCGCGCCTCAGACTGGCTGTGGAAAAGGCAAAGGTAGAGAATCTGCCGTCGGACAACATTGATCGGGCCATTAAAAAGGGCGCGGGTGAGCTTCAGAACGTCATTTACGAAGAAGGCATGTATGAAGGCTACGGCCCGGGCGGCGTCGCGGTGCTCGTGCAATTCATGACGGACAACAGGAACAGGACGGCCTCGGAAGTCAGGCATGCGTTTTCAAGATTCGGAGGCAGCCTCGGACAGAGCGGTTCCGTGGCCTGGATGTTCGAAAAAAAGGGGATGTTCACTTTCGATATGAAAGTCATTTCCGAGGATAATCTTATGGAGGCGGCTCTTGAAGCAGGCGCGGATGACGTCGCGAGTAATCGGGAAGACGGGATATTTGAGGTCTATACCGATTCGACCGCTTTCGCAAAGGTGAAGGCAAACTTCGACAGGGCCGGTCTCGTTTACGTGAGCGCCGATATTACGATGGTGCCCAAGACGACTGTAAAGGTTGAGGGCAAGACGGCTCATCAAGTTTTGAATCTTCTTGAAGAATTGGAGGACCTCGATGATGTCCAGGCCGTGTACGCCAACTTCGACATACCGTCTCAGGAAATGGCCGAGATAGCTTGAAGGCGTTGTATAGTGCAATCGGAAGACTGCCGCTCCAGTTGACAGGCAGCCGGTTTTATCCGTAATTTTTGGGCCGCAAAAAATGGGGACTCATTGAGAGTGCTTGGTATAGACCCGGGAAGCCGTATTACAGGATACGGCGTCGTGGAAAAATTAAAAGGCGGCGAACTGTCCCGCGTGTGCGACGGACAAGTGCTTCTTAACCCGTCGGTTTCCTTGCCGGAGAGGCTCCTTGCCATCTCTAACGCCATCAAAAGAATAATCGATGAATTTAAGCCCGATGCCATGTCCGTAGAATCTATATTCTTCGCAAAAAATGTGGATAGCGCCGTAAAGCTAGGGGAGGCAAGGGGAATCCCGCTCCTCTGTGCGGCTTCCGCGGGGGTGCCAGTCTACGAGTACGCGCCGAGGAGCATCAAGCAGGCCGTAACCGGATACGGGAATGCCACCAAAGAGCAGGTGCAGAAGATGATAAAGATATTTTTGAAGACCGAGGAAGGGATCAAGCCTGACGCCGCGGATGCCCTGGCGATAGCCATCTGCCATATACATCACTTTCATCCAGGCCTTGAAAGCAAACGTCTTTCCGCTAAAAATACCGCGGTCCGCTCTCGCAAGGACGATACGATTGCAGGATAGGCCTCCTGAGGTTCTATGATAGCCCACGTCAATGGTAAAATAACCAGAAAATCGGCCGATTCTGTTGTAATAGACGTTAACGGTGTCGGCTATGAGATATTCATACCGCTCTCCACATATTACAAGCTTCCGGATATAAATGAAGGCATCGCACTCAATGTGCATACTTATCTTAGAGATGATGCCATTCATCTGTACGGTTTCCTGACCCTTGAGGAGAAAGAGGCCTTTACTCTGCTTATCGGCGTATCGGGGATCGGTCCGCGGCTTGCGCGCAATATCCTTTCAGGCATTTCAGTGAACGACCTTGTATCCGCGATTTCATCTTCCGACAAGTCGCGTTTGAGCGCCATCCCCGGCATAGGAACCAAAACCGCCGAGAGGCTTATGCTCGAGCTCAGGGACAGGATAAAGAATTTCAATAAGGCCGAGGAGGCATCCGGGCCAGGCTCCGGAAAGGACCTGTTGATGGCGGATGTAGTATCGGCCCTCGATAATCTCGGTTATAAGAATTCGCAATCTTCAGAAGCGGTAAAGAAGGCCAGGAAAATCCTTGCAGAGGAGTGTGCATTCGAAGACCTTTTTAAAGAGGCGCTCCGGCTGCTCTCGAAAAGGCAGTCTTGAAAACGATGCGCTCATCATATCAGGCGGTAATATATATAAATGAATGAACGTGACTTGGCTCCTGTAAAACTTGAAGATGACGATCGCATAGAGGCGAGTTTGCGCCCGCGTCGCATCGACGATTTCATAGGTCAGGAGAAACTTAAAGAAAACCTCAAGGTATTTGTGGAGGCTGCCAGGGCGAGGGGAGAAGCGCTCGACCACGTGCTTTTCTACGGACCTCCGGGGCTCGGCAAAACGACGATGGCCCATATAATCTCGAACGAGTTAGGCAGCCAGATCAGAACCACATCAGGGCCGGTCATAGAAAGGGCGGGAGACCTTGCGGCCATACTTACGAATCTTGAAGAACGCGACGTCCTGTTCATCGATGAGATTCACAGGCTCGCAAGCGCAATAGAGGAGATATTGTATCCGGCCATGGAGGATTACCATATCGACATCATGATCGGCCAGGGGCCTTCGGCCCGGTCCGTAAGGCTCGATATACCGAAATTCACGCTTATCGGAGCGACAACCAGGGCTGGACTTCTCACGTCGCCGCTTCGCGACAGGTTCGGCGTAATATTGAGATTCGACTTCTATTCTCCAAAGGATATAATGACTATTGTGACGAGGTCATCTTCTATCCTTGGTATCGAGACAGCTCCGGATGGCGCAGCCGAGATAGCCAGCCGGTCAAGGGGAACCCCAAGGGTTGCCAACAGGCTTTTAAGAAGGGTAAGGGACTTCGCGCAGGTAAAAGCCGGCGGTGTAATTACCCTGGAGGTGGCAAGAGAGGCCCTTGCAATGCTCGAAATAGACTCGAAAGGCTTTGATAAGATGGATAGAAGGATACTCCTTACTGTCATAGACAAATTCGCGGGCGGTCCGGTCGGTATTGAATCCCTCGCGGCCGCGCTGCAGGAAGAAAAGGACGCCATAGAGGATCTGTATGAGCCTTATCTCATTCAGGAGGGCTTCATAAACAGGACCCCGCGTGGACGTGTCGCTACCGCGTTGGCCTATAAGCACATGGGAAGGGTTCATGGAAGCAAAACCGCGGAAGAAAATCAGGATAAGCTTTTTTAGTCCATGAGGCGTTTGCCTTTTTGGAGAAAAACAGATATGATTGCATCGATAGCTCTAAATTCAGCGTCTAACCGGCTGGCGCGGGCCGAGCGATGTAGAGAACTCTTCCTCGGCCTGAAAGGTCCGGTCATTTTATTGCAGAACGGTCAAGAAAATGAAAGAGGCGTTAGAGGATAAAGATCAGTCTGTACTCTCAAACCGCCTGCTTGACGAAGAAGCGGCCAATCCGCACCGTATTCTCGTACACATGTGCTGCGGTCCGTGCTCCATATATCCCCTTAAGTCCATCCTTGGCAGCATGGCTGACGTATGGGGTTTTTTCTACAATCCCAACATTCACCCGCGCTCCGAATTCCTGAAAAGACTTGCAGCAGTCCGGACTCTTGCCGGGTATCTTTCGATAAATGTCATTATTCATGAAGAGTACAGGCCGCTTCCTTTCATACAACACCTGAAGGCTTCGACCGGTGCGCTAAAACATCCGCCAAAGGAGTCCAGGTGCGGCTATTGCTATTCTTTGAGGCTCGAAGAGACTGCAAAAACAGCCGTATCCAGAGGGTTCGACGCTTTTTCGTCATCCCTGCTTTACAGCAAGTATCAGAACCACGATGATATCAAAAAGCTGGGGATTGACCTTGGCAAAAAATACGGCATGCCCTTCTATTATGAGGATTTTAGAGCCGGATGGCATGAAGGGATAAATGAGTCGAGGGGAAAAGGGCTCTACAGGCAGAAGTATTGCGGATGCATATACAGCAGGATTGAAAGGTACTCAAAAAAGAAAGAATCCGGGAAGTTGCCTTCAAGCACGTAAGGCCGACAGCCTTTTGACGCGAAATTACGTAATTAAATCGACGTGATTTATGAATATTTTTCCGTTTTTATTTAAATAAATCGTGCACAGAATTTCGATAGAGATTGCAAGAGACACGCCTGTCGCCGAGCAGGCGGTCGAGATTGTCGAACGCAAGGGCACAGGGCATCCGGATTACATCTGTGATTCCGTCATGGACAGAATTTCCGTTGCCCTGAGTCGGGAATACATAAGCAGGTTCGGTGTGGTTTTACATCACAATATTGACAAGGGCCTGCTTATTGCCGGACAGGTTGACAAGGTTTTCGGAGGAGGCAGGGTTCTAAAACCCATGGAGCTCATAATCGGCGACAGGGCTACTTTTAGGGCCGGCAAGAAAACGGTGTCAGTGGACGAGATATCCATCAGGGAGACGCACGGTTGGTTCAGGGAAAATCTCCCGCACGTCGATCCATGCAAAGACCTCAGGGTGCGTGTGGTGCTGCAGCCTGGCTCCGTTGAGCTTGAGGATATATTTGACAGAAAGGGAAAAATAAAGGTCGCCAACGACACCTCGGCGGCCGTTGGCTATGCTCCGCTTACCGATACGGAGAAAGCTGTGTTTGAGACCGAAAGATTCATAAACTCGGCTGCCTTCAAGCTAAGATTCCCATGGAGCGGAGAAGATGTTAAAGTAATGGGAATACGAAGGGATCGTGAGCTCGATGTGACGGTAGCCTGCCCCTTTTTGACTGGTTCCGTAAAGAACGAGAAGGGGTATTTCCAGAAGAAAGGAGAGGTTTACACAGCCATCAAGAGTTTCCTGTCATCTTTGCCATTTAGCAGCGTAAGCCTCAATTTCAATACGCTGGATATCAAGGGTCGAGGCGTTAACGGAGTCTATTTGACTCTACTCGGCACTTCCGCAGAAGATGCCGATTCCGGACAGGTGGGCAGAGGCAACAGGGTAAACGGAGTAATATCGCTCAATCGGCCCATGGGGACAGAGGCGGCCGCCGGCAAGAACCCGGTGAGTCATGTGGGCAAAATTTATACGGTGCTAACGCACAGGATGGCGAATGAGCTCTACGAGCGCATAGAAGGCATCAAGGAGGTTTATGTCTGGCTTCTCAGCCAGATAGGCTCGCCGGTTGACGAGCCAAAACACGTGTACGTGAAAATAATGCCCGGGAAGCGTTTTAACAGGCGGGGAATAAAAAAAGACGTATCTTTCATAATTGACGAGTTTTTGGCCGGTATAGATGCCTTTACAGGTGAACTCTCGAGGGGGGAGCATCCGGTTTGCTAATCTTGGGTTATTTTTGAATGTTTATGTAAAATTATGAAAGTTTTCAGTGAAATCATATTGTCCAGCCGTTAAAAACAGCGGAGGCGCAGATGGCGGAAAGAGAATCGGCACGACCAACCAGGCTAAAAAAATTACTTCTCGATAAAAAAAGAAAGATGTGGGTGGAACTCAGGGATGAACTTTTCAGAAAACTCGGCAAGGAGTACAATGCTCAATTTGACAATCCTCGCGACATCGAGGAGATGGCGCTTATAGACATGATCGAGGATACGGGGATGGCCGTGGCGGACATAAGGCGTGATGAGCTTGAAAAGATGGATGAAGCTCTGAGAAAACTTGAAGATGGAACCTACGGCATATGTTCGGAATGCGGCGGCGAGATAGAGGAAGCAAGGCTTAAGGTCATGCCGTTTGCCACTTTTTGCGTAAAATGCAAAAGCGACAGGGAGTTTTTCAAAAAAGCTACGCTGTAATGACTGTATATATTTGATTTATCGTCCCTTTTACATCGCCGGATCGCATGACGTATGCTTGACAGGGGATAATCCCCGAGATTACTGCGGCAACTTGCTTGATTTGCGAAGCTCTTTAATTATCATTCGTCTTGCGCGCCACCCATGATATAATTCCTTATGACTTTCAGCCAGTCCTAATTCCGCATAATCGTATTTAAAAATGAAATCC
Organism: Deltaproteobacteria bacterium; assembly: GCA_021825035.1. Taxonomy (GTDB): domain Bacteria; phylum Desulfobacterota; class GWC2-55-46; order GWC2-55-46; family GWC2-55-46; genus JAKAIQ01. The sequence goes on from JAKAIQ010000027.1 coordinate 9,536, forward strand.
TTAGCCATGGTTGTATAGACCTCTATGGCGCAGGTATTTTTTCATGGTATCAATGTCTTGAGATTATTTTCGATATTTGCATTCCTTGTTGATAGTGAGCTCAAGGAGGCTTTGTGAATCTCCATGGCATCGGGTCTTAAAGTCTCATGAAGACGGAACGGCGGATTTCGGCTGGAGGGGTTATATTCAGGTCTTACGGAACCGCGACAGAGGTCGCACTTATCTCCGTCAAGGGCGGAAAGGTGTGGGCTCTTCCCAAAGGTTTAACCGAGGAAGGCGAGAACCTTGCAAGGACGGCCCACAGGGAGGTCAAGGAGGAGACCGGTCTCGACGGCAAGATACTTGCGAAAATAGGACATATAAATTATTTTTTCATGATGAAAGACGAAGGCACGACGAGAAGGTTTTTCAAGATAGTCTATTTTTTTCTCATGGAGTACACCGGGGGGTCTGTGGAAGACCATGATGAGGAAGTCGAGGAATGCAGATGGTTCGATATTGATGAGGCGATCGGATTGATGAAATACGATGATGAGAAGGAGATACTCAAGAAGGGAAAAAGGCTTATAAAAGAACTTAAAGGAACGGCCGTGTGATCGGAAAATGCACACTGGATTGCCCCATGCCTCGGCGGCGAGCGGGAGGAAGACCGGGAGAAGCGCCCGGAAGGCTCTTGTTATTTTGATTATTTTAGGTTATCTTAAACCATATGTTCATGACAGGGTTTTTTAATGCGATCAGTCTCCTCCACTGAAACAAAAAAAGCCAAAGAGCTTTGTTTTCTGTGCGGAGAGGCTGATTCTTACCAGACCGGGATCACGGGCATAAAGGTAGACGGCAGGTCTTATGACATCCTTTTTTGTAAAAAATGCAAGATAGGCAGGACCGACCCCTTCCTTGACGAAAAAAAAATAAAGGGAATATATTCGAGCGCGGTTTACAGAGATGACGACTCCACGAGGTTCTTCTCTCCGGTTGAGAAGATATTGACTCTTTTCAGGACCGGTCGCCGCAAACGAGTCGAACGCTATTCGAGTGCCGGACGCATCCTTGATATAGGTTGCGGAAGAGCGGATTTCCTGGCCCTGATGGCGGCAAGGGGATGGCTTGCGACGGGACTCGAGCTTGATAAAAGGGTTCTAAATCAGGGAAAAGGTTCGAAGGGCATAGACCTGCGGATAGGCGGACTCGAGGATGTAAAATTCCCGGAAGCTCATTTTAATGTCATAACGTTCTGGCATGTATTCGAGCACCTGAGAAATCCTTTATGGGCATTAAAGGAATGCAGCAGGATATTGAAGCAAGGCGGGCTTCTTGTGGTGGCCGTGCCCAATGCCCGAAGTTTTCAGGCGCGTATTGCCGGCGGGCGATGGTTTCACCTTGATCCGCCTTATCACCTTTATCATTATTCAGATGACAATCTCCGCCGGCTTCTTGAGAACGCCGGCTTCGATGTGGTAAGCGTCAATCATCTGTCTTTTGAATTCAATCCATACGGTTGTCTTCAAAGCTTTTTTAATCTTTGCGGATTCAGGCCTAACCTGTTTTATGATTTTATGAGATCAAGGGTTTCCGGCGTCAAGCGGCTGAATTTGTATGCCAGCCTTGGGATTATGTTTCTACTTATGCCCGTAGCGCTGCCGGCGTCACTGATTTTTTCCCTTATAGAAGCGGCAATGAGGTCGGGCGGAACGATCGAGGCGTATGCTATAAAAAAGCCTGAATGAGATCGACAATCCTGATAAATCGAATATGGAAATTACAGAAAATACAATCAAAGAACACGGCATAAGCTCCGAGGAATATAAGGTAATCCCCAGAGTCTTAAATAGGACGCCAAACATAGTTGAGCTCGGCATTTTTTCAGTGATGTGGAGCGAACACTGCTCCTACAAGTCATCGAGGATTCACCTCAAGAATTTTCCGACAAAAGGCGAACATGTGCTTCAGGGGCCTGGCGAGAACGCCGGGATCGTCGATATAGGAGACGGCCTGGCTGTCGCCTTCAAGATGGAAAGTCATAATCATCCTTCCTTCATAGAACCTTACCAGGGGGCTGCCACGGGTGTTGGAGGCATACTGCGGGACATATTTACAATGGGGGCGAGGCCCATCGCTTCGTTGAACTCGCTCCGTTTCGGCTCATTGGATGATCCACGCACGCGGTATCTGCTTGAAGGAGTCGTATCCGGCATAGCCGGGTATGGTAACTGCGTTGGCGTTCCTACCGTGGGCGGCGAGGTCTATTTTAACGGATCATACAACGGCAACTGTCTTGTAAATGTCATGACCGCCGGATTAATGAAAAAAGACCGGATATTCAAAGGTGTTGCGAGGGGCGAGGGTAATCCGGTAATTTACGTCGGATCGAGGACCGGTAGAGACGGCATTCACGGGGCCGTAATGGCCTCCGATGTATTCGGGGATGGAGGGGAGGAAAGACGGCCGACCGTGCAGGTGGGAGACCCTTTCGCGGAAAAGCTTCTGCTCGAAGCGTGCCTCGAACTCTTCAAGACCGACCATATAGTCGGCATACAGGATATGGGCGCCGCCGGCCTTACGTCTTCAAGTGTTGAAATGGCATCGAGGGGAGGCTCGGGGATTGAACTGGATATAGATGCGGTGCCGAGGCGCGAACTCGGGATGACAGCTTACGAAGTAATGCTTTCCGAGTCTCAGGAAAGAATGCTTCTGGTCGTTAAAAAAGGCGCGGAAGAAGCGGTAAAAGATATTTTTAAAAAATGGGACCTCGAGGCCGAGGTTATTGGAAGGGTCATTCAGGATAAGGTAATAAGGGTGCTGGAGGGTGGTGGAATAGCGGCGGAGATACCCATTGCGGCCCTGACCGACGAGGCCCCGGTTTACGACAGGCCGGCTGAAAGGCCGCCATACATGGACGAAGTCAATGCATTCGATGCCGGGTCCCTCGGTCAACCGGATGATTACAATGAGATCCTCTTAAAAATACTTTCTTCAGGCAACATCGCCAGCAAGGAATGGATCTACCGTCAGTACGACCATATGGTGAGAACCGATACTGTAGTGTGTCCCGGCTCCGATGCGGCCGTTATCCGCATAAAGGGCACGAATAAAGGGATCGCCATGACCGTAGACTGCAATTCGAGGTATTGTTATCTCGATCCGAGGAAAGGCGCAGCCATCGCCGTGGCTGAGGCGGCGAGGAATCTTGTCGTATCCGGAGCAAAGCCTATCGCGCTGACGGATTGTCTCAACTTCGGCAATCCGGAAAGGCCTGAGGTAATGTGGCAATTCAGGGAAGCCGTGCTCGGCATAAGAGAGGCTTGCCTGGCTTTGCAAATCCCGGTAATAGGCGGAAACGTAAGTTTTTACAACGAGACCTCCGGCTCATCCATCCACCCTACGCCGACGATAGGCATGGTCGGGCTGATAAAAGACCTCGATCGCCATGTCAGGCAATGGTTTGTAAACGAAGGAGACGCCATCGCGATTCTGGGCAACATGTCCGGAGGGGGGCTCTGCGGAAGCGAGTATTTGAAGGTAGTTTATGGGCTTGAGAAAGGGAATGCGCCTGAACTCGACCTCGTTAAAGAGAAAGGTGTGCAGGAGGCTTGTTTGAAGGGCATAGAGGCTGGTATAATAATATCTGCCCATGACGTGTCCGAAGGCGGGGTTGTCGCTGCTCTTGCGGAGTGCTGTATGTCGCCGGATGGCCCGGTCGGGGCACAGGTTGATCTTGATATGGACGGCTTCAGAGAGGACGAGGTCTTTTTCGGAGAGGCCCAGTCGAGGATCATCGTAAGTCTACGGCTCGAGGATGCCGATAGGCTCAATGAGATAAGTTCGTCTTTTAACACGCCGGTAAAGGTCATAGGCTCTGTAGCTGGAAGAGCCTTGAAGATTGGCAACTTTATAAATCTCCCGGTGAGTGATATGAAAAATGCCTGGGGAGGGGCTTTTGAGAGGCTGTTGATCTCAAAAAGCTAAGGAAAATGGAAATCAGCCTTAAGGATGATAGATTTCACGACGAGTGCGGGGTTTTCGGCATATACGGCCACCCGGAGGCGGCCAATATTACGTATCTGGGTCTCTATTCCCTTCAACACAGGGGGCAGGAGAGCGCCGGCATAGTTTCTTCCGACGGGAAGAACATCTATTCCCACAAGGGTATGGGACTTGTGGCGGACGTCTTCGGCGGCACCGACATAGAGCGTCTTCACGGTTTTTCTTCCATTGGCCATGTAAGGTACTCCACGACCGGCGATTCACATATAAAAAACGCTCAGCCTTTTGTAGTTGAGTATTCCAGGGGCGGGATCGCCGTTGCGCACAACGGCAACCTCGTTAACGCAGCGGTCCTTAGGGCCGAGTTCGAGGCTTATGGCTCGATCTTCCAA
>JAKAIQ010000028.1 GCA_021825035.1 Deltaproteobacteria bacterium
GGCGGCGCTTGTCCACAGGGCTATAGGAGACAATCTCGCCTGTATATTTGTCGACAACGGCGTGCTTAGAAAAAACGAGGCTGACAAGGTCGAATCGACCCTTAAAAAAAGCTTTAATATGAATATCAGGCGCGTTAATGCCGGCAAGAGGTTTCTTAAGTTGCTCAAGGGCATAGAAGACCCGGAGAAGAAGAGAAAAAGGATCGGCGGTGAATTCGTAAGGGTCTTCGAAGAAGAGGCAAGAAGGATCAAAGGAGTCGGATTTCTCGCCCAGGGAACGCTTTATCCAGACGTAATAGAAAGCGTTTCCTTTAAAGGGCCTTCCGCGAAGATAAAAAGCCATCACAATGTCGGGGGCCTTCTGAAAAAGATGCGCCTCGGCCTTGTAGAGCCTTTGCGTGAGTTATTCAAAGACGAGGTAAGGGCGCTTGGCAGGGAACTCGGCATGCCCGAAGAGATAATAGAAAGACAGCCCTTCCCCGGCCCCGGGCTTGCCATAAGGATAATAGGGGAGGTGACGGAGAAAAGGTGCGCCATATTGAGAGAGGCCGATTCCATAGTGATCGAGGAGATAAAAAATGCCGGACTGTACAGGAAGTTGTGGCAGTCTTTCGCAGTGCTGCTTCCGGTAAAATCAGTTGGCGTCATGGGAGACGAGAGGACTTACGAGAATGTCGTGGCACTGAGGGCCGTCGAGAGCATGGACGGCATGACGGCCGACTGGGTCAAATTGCCTTACGGCGTATTGGAGAGGATATCCACGCGGATAATCAACGAGGTGAGGGGGGTTAACAGGGTTGTGTACGACATAAGTTCGAAACCGCCCAGCACAATCGAATGGGAGTGAAAATGGTAGAAGACCTCAAAGGCAAGGAAACCTGGCGGATTTTTAGAATCTTGAGCGAGTTCATCGAGGGGTTCGACGAGCTTTCGGACATAGGCCCTGCGGTTTCCATCTTTGGATCCGCAAGATTCGACAAGAACGACAGATACTACAAAGAGACATTCAAGATAGCTGCCCTCCTGGCAAAGAACGGCTACACAATCATAACCGGCGGAGGCCCCGGTGTGATGGAGGCCGCCAATAAGGGGGCGGCCTCGAACGGCAAGCTGTCCGTGGGACTCAATATAACACTGCCGACGGAGCAAAAACCAAACAGGTATCAGAACAGGTCTCTGCACTTCAGGTATTTTTTCGCAAGGAAGGTCATGTTTGTGAAATATGCTATCGGCTACGTCTGCATGCCCGGAGGATTCGGCACTCTTGATGAGTTCTTTGAGGCTCTTACCCTTATACAGACGCACAAGATATTCCCATTTCCGCTCATACTGTACGGCACCGATTTCTGGTCTCCACTCGTGGATTTCATGAAGAGCTCCATGATGAAAAAATTTCGGACCATCTCTGCCGAGGATCTTGATTACCTGGTCTTGACTGACGACCCAAATGAAGTTCTTGAGATAATAGACCGTCACATGCACAGAAAACTGAGGCTTATAAAAAGCGCCATGTCAAAGGCCCGGCCATCTCAAAAATCAATAGTTCTCGCCGGCGGTCGCGGATCGAAAATGTCCATGGAAAGGCCACGCCGCCAGAGTCCGGGACTTGACCCTGAAAAAATTAAAAAGAGGCGGTGATTGTGAAAAATGGAAACAAATAACGCACATTCCGAGCCGCTCAAGAAGATTACTGTAATGCTTGAGGAAGAACAGGTTGAAGAACTCAAGGAGCTTGCCGAGGAGTACAGGAAGAAACTCGGCCCGAAATGGAACTTGAGCGCGCTCGTACGGGTGGCGGTCGGGGATTTTCTCACGCGGATGGGTAAAATCGTCTGACCGGTAAATGCTTGGTCAGACCAAATATTCGTCAATACTGCTGCGCTTAGGCTTATGGAGCAGCTAAAACACTCCCGAGCATCATGCAAAGGAGCCATCTCACAGATGCTTTCCAATTACATCACGGAAGTAAAGGGCCGCGTAAAGTTCAACAAGGATATAAGCCTTGAGAAACGGGAAGAGCTTGTACGTCTGGCCGAGGAGCGTCTTCACCGGAATTTTGAGACCTATCACTGGAACGCCAACATCCACGGCATAATCATAAGGATGTATACGAATTCTTCTCATCTTTATAATTTTTGGGTCGAGAACTGGTTTCCCGCTCCCAGGGCCCAAACAGTGCTTCCGCACGGAATTGTTTACGCGGTGCGCGGGATCGAGGGCATGGAGCCGGAAGCGTTTTACAACCATGAAACGAAAACAGCCGTATTTGTAAACACGGAATACTACGGCCAATGCAAGTCCTGGGCTCTCGGCATGGCCGCTGACATCCTTGAGACCCAGCACGGCATACATTCAGTCCACGGCTCGTGCGCTGTTGTGAACGGCAAGGGTATCCTTATAATCGCGCCCACAGGCGCGGGTAAATCAACGCACACATGGGGGATAATGCAACTTAAGGAAGGCAAGATCCATTCCGATGACTGGGTGTTCCTTCAATACAAAAAGGGCCTTGCCATGGCCGATATATCGGAAAGAAAATTCTATCTGAGGACCGACATGGTGAAAAGCTTTCCCGATATCCGGCCCTTGCTTGAACGGTGCAAGTGTGAAAATGTCAAAGACGAGGATTTTACCGCTTTTGCCAATTCACGTGCCATACTCGACCCGGAGTGGATCGGAGGCCGGGATAAGTTCGTAGAGAAGGCTGTCGTAAAATCTGTTATACTGTTAAGGCGCGATGGAGTGTCGCCCCCCCAAGTCGAGCTTTCGCCGGATGAAGCCATAAGGATACTGGAAGAGGGGGAGTACCAGGTGCTTGCCGGAGCCGGAGAAAATACCGGCGAGTTCGGGCATGAGTCTTTTTATAATCCGTATCTGCTTGTAAAGCGCCTTGATATTCAGAAAGGATTCTTCAGGCAGCTTTTTGAATCAGCGAGATGTCATATCCTGAATACAGGCGTCGAGACGGTCGAGGACAGCCAGAAAAGGATAAGAGATATTATCAAAGAGGCATAAACCCTGTCGCCGGTCGTCATAAGGAGCCAGTATGAAGAAAATGCCGATAGCCGCGCTTATGTTAATCGTTGGACTTTTTCTTGCCGGTTGCGTAATAATAACGATTCCGGGCGGAGTCCAACCCCCGGTTGAGAAGGTTATCGGCGGCAAAGGGGCTGACAAGGTGCTTGTGATGGATATTTCCGGATTGATATCCGGTGCAAGCCATCACAACGTACTTGGCGTGGAGACGGAGCCGAACCTGGCAGCGAGGATAAAAGAGGAACTTGATCTTGCCGCGGAAGATTCACATGTAAAAGCCATCGTTTTGAAGATAAACAGTCCTGGCGGGGCGGTCACTACGTGCGACATAATAAATCACGAGCTTAAGAACTTCAAGAAAGAAAAAGGGATTGTCATTGTCGCCGACCTCATGGACGTGGCGGCATCGGGCGGCTATTACATCGCCGTTGCCTCCGATGCCATAGTGGCCAGCCCGACGACGGTTACGGGCAGCATAGGCGTCATTGCTTACGGTATAAGCGCAGCCGGACTGATGGAAAAGATCGGCATCACCAATCAGACCATAAAATCCGGGCCTGAAAAAGACATCGGTTCGCCGTTGAAAACCATGTCCGCAGAGGATAAAAAGATACTCCAGTCTGTAATCGACAATCTGTACGACAGGTTTCTCGACGTTGTCATGGCAGGGAGGCCTGGTGCGTTCACCAGGGAAGAGCTGAAAAAAATCGCCGATGGAAGAATATATACCGCCGACCAGGCCCTAAAGCTTAAGCTCATTGACCGCATAGGCTACATGGAAGATGCGGTTTCGCTTGCCAAGGAGAAGGCCGGAATAAAGGAAGCCAGGATAGTGGCCTATTCGCGTCCAGGGTCATATAAGAATAACATCTATTCCGGACTTTTTACGAAGACACCGGAGACCGTCAACCTCATTAATATTGACGCCGACATGTTCTCAAGAAAGCTGGGGCTGGATTTCATGTACCTCTGGATGCCTTGGAATTAGAATTCCCCCCATTCATGGCAATAGATGCGTAGATTTTCGGCAGCTGATTAAATGCGTCTCAGGGAAGTCCTATATAAGGCCGGCTTTGCGGCAGGCGCGCTGAGTATCCTCGTATTTTCTCTTGGTCATGCGGGGCTTCTATCCGCAGCCTATCTTGGCATCGCTCTCCTTGCTTCATCGGCTTTCTTTATCATTCTTCTCATGAACGGGTCCGTCTCACACGGGCGCGGGGATCGGAAGAGCCCGGCGCACATCCCGTTATCCGTATCCGAAAAACTTCTTTTTATATCGATAATATCAGTAATATCAGCCGCCATCCCTCTCGCGCTTCTTCCACCGTCGGTCAGGGACGAGCTCATTCAGCATCTTGCCGTCCCAAAGCTCTATCTTGAAAGGGGAGGCGTTTTCCAGATACCTTTCATGGGTTTCTCATATCTGCCTCAAAATATCGACCTGCTCTACGCGATACCGCTGGCCTTCGGAAACGACATCGCCCCGCGACTTATGCACCTTCTGTTCGCGGTTATGACAGGCCTCGTCATTTATTGCTATCTGACGCCTCGGGCCGGCAGGGTCTATGGGCTTCTCGCCATGCTTCTTTATGTTTCTACCCCGCTTATTTTTAATCTTTCGAGGATGGCGTACATAGACCACGGCAATGCGTTTTATTCGACGCTTGCGCTTGTGGGTGTCCTGGAATGGAATGAATCCTCCGCCAACCGCTGGCTTGTATACTCGGCTGTTTCAATGGGCTTCGCTCTCGGCTCAAAGTACAATAGCTCGATCAGCTTTCTTCTCATCGGCGCATTTGTTTTCTATGCGGCATCAAAGCGAGGCGGAAGGATTGTGGATGGTCTGAAAGCGGGGCTTGTTTTTTCCCTGATTGCCCTTGCACTCTTCGCGCCGTGGCTAATCAGGAATTACATATGGAAAGGCAGCCCCTTTTATCCGATATATGAAAGCGCGGCAAAGGCATCATCAATGGGGGAGGGTGTGAACGTCACCGGCGGCATGTCGCCTCTCGCAAAAAGATACATCGTTTATGGAGAAAGCACTTCTCAGATACTTCTTCTGCCGTTTCGGCTGTTTCTCGAAGGGAGGGACAACACCGTCGACAAATTTGACGGAGTGCTAAATCCGGTTTTACTGTTCTACCTTCCGCTGGCATTCATCCGGCGCGGCAACGACGATAAAAAATATCTCTTGATCTTTCTGTGCCTCTTCTTCCTGATGGCTGCGCTCACTGTGGATCTCGCGACAAGGTATCTTATGCCGGCTATTCCTGCGCTAATAATCCTTGTGACCCTGGGCGTGAAGAATCTTTTTGAGGGGAAATATCATCTTAAGATCCTGAACGTGGCTGCGCTTTCGATCCTTTTCGTCTTTAACGCCGCATACATAGCCGGGCTTTACGGCAAGGTGAAGCCATTTCCTTACATTGAGGGCAGGGAGACAAGAGATGCGTATCTGTCGAGAGCACTCGCGGACTATGATGCGGTCAGATGTGCCGATTCGACCCTTCCTGCGACCGCGAAAGTGATGCTTGTCTTTTCCGGAGACAGGGGCTATTACTGGAGAAGAGAGTATTGTTACGGAGACAGGGGGGGCACGTACCTGCTCGGATTTGTAAATAACTCCTCTAACGATACGGAACTGAAGGAAAAGTTCTCAGGAATGGGGGTCACTCACCTTTTCGCAAACGACCGACTCCTGGAGAGGTTCATCAACGATAATTTCCATGACGGCAAGGTAGCGCTTGTTGCAAACTTCTTTAGAAATCACGTTACACGCCTGTACACTTCTAACGGCTTTTCGGTCTATGCGATAAGATAGGCCGATCGAAACCCTCTCAAAAATAAGGAAGTCATTTCCATCGGTGTGTTTGCTCCATCGTCCGGCGATTCGCCGGCATGCATTTCAGACATCTGTTTTTTTAACTGTGGCCGCGAAAAAAACTTACCTTGACAAGGCTTTGAACGATGCTAAGGTTTAATCAGACGGCGTTATGATATGCCTTGAAAAGTCTTTGAAAAAATCAAGTTATGAGTCGAAATTCGGCCCTGATAATAGTGGATGTTCAAAATGATTTCTGTCCGGGGGGTGCGCTTCCCGTTACAAATGGAGACACGGTAGTTCCGGTGCTCAACCGTTATATAACACTTTTCGAAGCCGCCGGGTTACCAGTCTTTGCGACCAGAGACTGGCATCCCGAAAAGACCAGACACTTCAAGAAATTCGGAGGCAGGTGGCCTGAACACTGCATTCAGGGGAGCGCTGGAGCGGCATTTCACAAGGACCTCAATTTACCTCTGAATACCGCTGTCGTAACGAAAGGCGACCGCCCCGATGAGGAAGGATACTCGGGATTCCAAGGCAGGACAGATTCTGGAAGGCCTTTATCTCTCGCACTGAAGGATTCGGGTATCGAACATATATATGTGGCAGGCCTTGCGACGGATTATTGCGTAAAGGAAACCGTTCTCGACGGCCTTGGAGAAGGATTCAAGGTCACTGTGCTCGAAGACGCCGTATTGGGAGTGGACATGGAACCCGGAGATTCGAAACGCGCGATTGAAGAGATGGTTGAAAGAGGCGCTGAGGCGGCTACTTTTGAAAAAATACAGGCTTTGATGGCCGATTGAGAACCGCGGAGGGTCAGATCATGGATAGCATTGTGCGGATAGCGAAAGAAGAACTGAAGAAAAAGATCGATCTTAAAGAGGATTTTATTCTCCTCGATGTAAGAAACCCCATCGATTACGCCAACAGTAACGTCAAACTTCCCGGATCGATAAGGATAGCGCTCGATGAGCTTGAAGGCAGGCTCAATGAGCTGGATCGTAAAAAAGACATAGTCGCTTATTGCACCTGAATGGAAGAACACTCCAGCGCCCGTGCGGCGCAGATACTTCTTGAAAACGGTTTCAAATCGGCGAGAGCGCTTTTGGGCGGATTCAATGCCTGGGTTAAGGCAGGGCTGCCAGTCGAGAATAAATAAGATAGAGATTTTTTTGCATGGAAATCGCGGCCGGCCTTTATCTCCTGCGACGAAGGTTCTTTATTTTGAGTCGAGGGTCTTCTGGTTCGGTGACTGACGATGGGTCGAGAAGAGTTGTCCACTCCTTTTCCGTCAAAATCCCTTTCGTGCGCACTGTCTCTTTCAGGGTCTTGCCTGTGGATGCCGATTCTTTTGCAATTGCGGCGGCATTCTCATACCCGATGAACCTGTTGAGAACCGTCGCCAATCCTGCCGAATTTTCGAAGTATGCACGGCACTTTTTTGAATCTGCCTTTATGCCTTTGACGCAATTTAGGGTAAATGCCTTTACGGAAGAGCTGAGTATATCAACCGACTGCAGGATATTGTAATTTATGACAGGAAGCATTACGTTAAGCTCAAGCTGTCCTGCCTGCGACGCCATTATTACGGCAAGATTATTCCCCGCCACCTGAAAGCAGACCATATCGAGCATCTCGGCCATGACGGGGTTCACTTTCCCCGGCATGATGGATGAGCCGGGCTGAACGGCGGGGAGTGTTATTTCGGCGATACCGGTCCGGGGGCCTGAGCTCAAAAGCCTTAAATCGTTGGCTATCCTTGTGAGCTCAATTGCCGCGTCATTTAAGGTGCTTGAAAAGCCGGTATAATCCGAGGCGCCATTAAGAGCCTCAAAGGCGTTAGGGGCTATCTTTAGCCCTTTTATGCCGGAAACTTTCGACAGCGCCTTTAAAACCCGTGCCCTGTAAAGCGGGTGGGTATTCAGGCCGGTTCCCACAGCCGTACCGCCCAATCCTATTTTTTTCAGTCTTTCCCTTGCTGCCGCGATCTTTTCCAATGAGCTGTGAATGGACGAGGCGTAGGATCCGAATTCCTGACCAAGCCTTATGGGCACCGCGTCTTGAAGATGTGTCCTGCCGGATTTTATGACACTGTCGAATTCCGTGGCCTTCGCGTTGAACGCCGTTTCGAGCCCTTTAAGCGCCGAAACAAGGCCCCTTGATGAGATAATGGCCGCTAACCGTAAAGCCGTTGGCATGGCGTCGTTTGTCGACTGGCTCATGTTTACATGGTCATTGGGGTGGACGAGGCCGTAATTCCCGAGATTGCCGCCGAGAATCTCTATCGCCCGGTTGGCGATGACTTCATTTGCGTTCATGTTATGGGATGTGCCTGCCCCGGCCTGGTATACGTCGACTATGAACTGGTCATGGAGCAGTCCGGAGATTATTTCGTCGGCGGCCTTTATGATGGCATGCCCTATCTTTTTATCGATGAGTCCAAGTTCGATATTGGCCTGGCATGCCGCTTTTTTGACCATCGCGGTCGTAATAATGAATGCCTTCTTGGGAGGAATGCCGCTTACAGGGAAGTTCCTCGAGGCCCTGAGCGTCTGGATTCCGTAATAGGCTTTCCGCGGGACCGGCAGTTCACCGATCGAATCCCTTTCAAACCTGAATTTGTCTTCTTTCTTATTCGCCATAACCGGCTGAGGTGTGTCCAGTTCAGGATATGATCTTTCTATCCGGGCCAAGGGGCAGGCTTATGTCTATATGGCCTGCGAGCGTCTTCTCCTTTTTACCTTCAACAAGGATCTGCACGTCCTTTATATTTTTAAAATTCAGGGTGATAGTGTCGACGATGGAATAGATGGTCTGAAGTTCGCCGGAAGACCCGCCTGGATGGTTGCGTATTATTTCGGAGCTGAAATTGGCTATGGCAGTGCTATCTTTTACGTTCACATTCAGAAGCCTGACCCCGACCGGCAAAGTTTTGCCATAGCGGGAGTTGCGCGGCCCCTTGATGAGCGCGGCCAGGGCCTCTCTTATCTCGGATTCCGTTGTGCCCGGTCTAATGCCCCATCTTTCGGCCCGGAGATACTCCCCGTCCTCACTGCTGAAAAAGATGTCGACTTGCTTTTCATTCTTTTCATTTAGAGAGGTCTTTTCGGGAATCCGCGGCTTTATTAATCTGTCTTCGAATATGGCAAGAACCGCAATGCCGCCTATTATCGTGATGAGAGCTATGGCAAGCGCCCGCCATAGGCCGGTGCTTGCGCCATTTTTTTTGGGTTTCACAGGATGCTTTTTACCGGTCATGTCTTATTCCAGAAATGCAAGTTCCGCCTGATTAAGTCCTTCGCCGAAAAAACGTCTTCCGACAACATAAAAACGTTCCGGCGAGTCCGTTACAAAGAACTTGCGCACCACTTCGCCGCCATCGCCGTTATTAAGAAGGCCCTGGTCGGAAAGGATGCGTTTTACTTCGACGGCGGTAGAGGCGGCGGAATCGACAAGCATCACGCCATCACCCATTATAGCACTTATAGTTTTCTTGAGCAGCGGATAATGAGTGCAGCCGAGCACGAGGGTGTCGATTCCGGATTTCTTCAGATCTTCCAGATACCTGGCGGCTATGATAGCGGCTATCTCATCCTCAGCCCAGCCCTCTTCAACCAGGGGGACGAAAAGCGGACAGGCCTGTACAAAAGTAGACACAGCGGGATTAATAAATTTGATCGCGGTACAGTAAGCGCTGCTCTTAATTGTGCCTTCGGTTCCTATTATCCCTACTCTGTTTACTCTTGTAGCTGCTACAGCGGCCATGGCGCCAGGCTTAATCACTCCTATGACCGGAATATCGAATTCATTCTCAAGTCTTGCAATGGCATATGCCGATGCTGTATTGCAGGCGGTTACCAGGAGTTTGATATTGTGTCTTACGAGGAATTTGGCGTCCTCTACAGCGTATCTTTCGACGGTCTCTTTCGATTTGCTGCCATAAGGGACCCTCGCGGTGTCGCCGAGATAGACGGTATTCTCCGTCGGTAAAAGCCTCGTTATCTCTTTCAGGACTGTCAGGCCGCCTATTCCGGAATCAAAGACGCCTATGAGTTTTTTGCTCTTTGAAGTATCAATCATGTCCATAGAATACCAGACCGAAAAAGAAGTTTATGCGCCTAAAGTTACAAAATTTTTCAAGCGGTAGCTTCCAGCCGACGCACGGAGCCGCGAATTAAGCACAAATGGATTGAATTATTATATAATAGGACGGGTACGAAGAAAATGGAAAATACCGAGATAGCCAAGATATTTTACGAGATCGGAGACCTTCTCGAGGTAAAAGGCGGGGACAGGTTCCGCATACGCTCTTACAGAAACGCAGGGCTGGTTATCGAGGGCCTGACCGAGAGCCTGAGAAGGCTTTACGATGAAGGTGGCGAGGATGCCCTCAAGGGGATACCAAAAATAGGCGAGAGCATACGCGCAAAGATTGTAGAGCTTATTACGACGGGCAGATGCCAATACCTCGAAGACCTTCTCAAGGAATTCCCCTCCGGTATGCTTGATGTACTCAAGGTCTCCGGCATCGGCCCCAAGAAAGCGGCTCTACTTTATAAAGAACTCGGTATCGAGAGCGTGGAAGCGCTGCAGAAGGCTGCCTCGCAACATAAAGTGAGGGGGTTGTCCGGCTTCGGAGAATTATCCGAACAAAAGATATTGAAAGCTATCTCGGAACTTAAGGCCGTCTCCGCGAGATTCAAGCTCTCCGTAGCCTTGAAATACGCCGAATCCATTACGGATTATATAAAAAGGGTTGAGGGCACGATAGACGTGATGCCGGCCGGCAGTCTGAGGAGATGGAAGGATACTATCGGGGACGTGGATATACTTGTCACGTGCAACGATTCCGCTAAGGTCATGGACCGCTTTATCAATTATCCTGATGTCAAAGAAGTGTTATCAAAAGGAGAGACCAAATCAACCGTAGTCTTAAAGATAGGCCTTCAGGTCGATATCCGAACGCTTGATAAAAAGTCTTTTGGTGCGGCTCTCCAGTATTTTACCGGCTCCAAGTCACACAACGTCGCCTTGCGGGACAGGGCTAAAAGAATGGGCCTTAAAATAAGCGAGTACGGGGTGTTCCGCGAAAAGGGCGAGAAATGGTTGGCAGGGACAAAAGAGGAAGATGTATATGGTAACGTCGGCCTGCCGTGGATACCTCCCGAGTTGAGGGAGAACCGGGGCGAAATCGAGGCGGCGGAGGAAGGGAGGCTTCCGCAACTGCTTGGACTTTCCGATATCAGGGGAGACCTGCATGTGCACACAAAAGAGAGCGACGGCACCTATAGCCTTGAAGATATGGTCGAGGCTGCACAAAAGAAAGGATATGAATATGTCGCCATCACAAACCATTCAAAGGCCGTCGGTGTGGCCCACGGTCTCGATGAGAAAAGGGTGCTTGAAGAATTCAAGGCGATAGACACCGTGAATGCACAACTGAGGAAAAAGGGGGATAAATTCAGGGTGTTGAAGGGCACTGAAGTCGACATCAGGGCCGACGGATCGCTTGACCATCCCGAAGAGCTTCTTTCGAAGTTCGAATGCGTCGTTGCGGCCGTGCATTCGAGCTTTAAAATGAGCTCGGCGGACATGACCAAAAGGATAATAAGGGCCGTTAGCAGCAACAAGGTTCATATTCTCGCTCACCCCACCGGACGGCTCATAGGGTCCAGGGAACCTTACGAGGTGGACATGGAAAAGGTGATGGACGAAGCGAAGCGATGCGGCGTATCCCTGGAGCTAAATTCCTATCCGGAGAGGCTCGACCTGAACGATGTGCACTGCAGGCTCGCCAGGGAGAAAGGCGTGCCTGTAGCCATATCGACGGACGCTCATTCGATCCATCACTATGACAATATCGTCTACGGGATACACAACGCGAGGAGAGGGTGGCTTGAGAAGAAGGACATCCTTAACGCGCGCCCTTTATGTGAGCTTCTGAAGTTCCTAAAAAAATCATGATCGGCACGTGCTAAACGGCGACTCGTTTCGCCGTCTGGAGAGGTTCCACCTTGACCTTGACGATCCTGTTCTGCTCAACGTCTACCACCGTAAGGCGCATGTTCTTATAGATTACGAACTCTCCGCCCCGCGGGATCCTCTGGAGCCTGGAAAGCATGAACCCGGCAAGGGTATGGTATTCTTCCGTCTCTTCGTCTATTACTATGCCGACGTCCACAAGGTCGCGAAGCGAGGCCGACGCGTCTATCAGCATGGAGCCGTCCCTGAGCCTTTCGACAAGCCCGCCTTTTTCCACGTCGTACTCGTCTTCTATTTCTCCGACTATCTCCTCAAGAATGTCCTCGATGGTAACAAGACCGTCCACTTCGCCGTGCTCATCGACAACAATGGCCATGTGGACCTTTCTCCGCTGCATCTCACGCATAAGCCTGCTTATCATTACCGAGTTGGGAACAAAATACGGCGGGCGAATGAGGTCTTTAACCGTAAATGGCGCGCCGCGCTCCATCGCCCTGAAGACGTCCTTATTGAAAAGAACTCCAATGACATTTTCGCGATTTTCCCTGTATACGGGATACCGCGAAAAACCGCTGTAGGAGATGAACTTGAGAACTTCCTGAGGCGCCATATCCACGTCGATAGCGCTAAACTTGTGCTTCGGAACCATTACCTCCCTAACGGTAGTGTCGGCGAACTCAAATACTCCGTGCAGAAGCGCAGCCTCGGTTTCTTCGAAGATTCCCGTGGCCTTGCCTTCTTTAATGAAGTATTTTATCTCTTCTTCGGAGATAAACACCTTTTTCTCCATTCCTTTGACGCCAAAGGCCTTTAAGACGGCGCCGCTCGACAGGGTTAAAAGCCGGACAGGGTAGCGCGACATCCTTGAGAGTAAATCTATCGGTTTGGCTGTAAAGCATGCCATCCGCTCCGCGTATCGCAGTGCAAGCGACTTTGGTACGAGTTCTCCAAGGATAAGAGTGACGTAGGAAATTAATATCACTACAGTGCCGACGGCTAAAAACTCGGCCAAATGCTGGACCGGCTTTGACCGTATCGAGAGGAACACCGGCTCAAGAAATTCTGAAGCTGTAACTCCGCCGATGACCGAGGCGAGGGTGGCGACAACCGTAACCCCTATCTGAACCGTTGCAAGAAACCTCTCAGGTTCGTCCTTCATCCGGGTTACGAGCACGGCGGAATGATTGCCATCCTTGGCAAGCTTTTCGATCACGCTCCTTTTTGAAGAGATTATGGCTATCTCGGCGCTCGAAAAAAAACCGTTTATCGCGATCAAACATAATATGACGAGAGCCTCTATGATAAGGCTTCCTAAAGACATATTCCCCTTTCAGCAAAAATACTCATTATCTGCATTAATTATATCATAAAAAAACGAATCAAGGGAAGAGCCATCCAACCGAATCATCCGGATAACCTATTGAAATTACTGATTTTATTATCCTTTTTAGACCTGCGCCTTGAAGGCCTGGAGTCCGGAGAATTTGGCTGTTCCTGCGAGTTCCTCTTCAATCCTCAAGAGTTGGTTATATTTTGCTATCCGATCCGTACGGGATGCTGAGCCTGTCTTTATCTGACCTGAATTAGCGGCGACACTTAAGTCGGCAATGGTCGTGTCCTCGGTTTCTCCGCTTCTGTGGGAGATTACCGCCGTGTAGCCTGAGTTTTTCGCCAGTTCTATCGCATTGAGAGTTTCAGTAAGAGTGCCGATCTGGTTTATCTTTATGAGGATGGAGTTGGCTATGCCATGGTCTATGCCTCTTTTTCTCCCAATATGAATACCCGCATCCAGCCCCTGCTGCCGGCCCTGCAGAGTAACTGGCTGATTGCCCATGTCATCACCTGTTTTCTGGGGTATGCGGCTTTTGCCGTTTCCTGCAGTCTCAGCATCATGTATTTGATTAAGAAATC
>JAKAIQ010000029.1 GCA_021825035.1 Deltaproteobacteria bacterium
TTTGCCGAAGTCCTCTCCCTTTCTGGCCCGATTTGCCAGGTCGGTGGCTTTTTTGAGCGCCGCGTTCCATACCCTGGTGCCACCTGAAGGGTCAGCCTTTATCAGGATCGTCTGCACGCGCACCTGTTCCGGCAGCTTGAACTTTCCGAGATTTTTCTCGTAATAGCTTTTCATGTATGCTTCGGTCACGGTCTGTTCAGCTTTCTTTTTCAATTCCTCATTTTTTTTCTGCTTGTAGCGCCTCATCGTGATCCGGTTTGCGAGGTACTCCCTCAGGTTGGACATCGTCATATCGCTGTTCTTGAGCACTTTCGCAAGACTCATGCCTCTCGGCAATCCCTTCTTGATATCGTTTATCTGCGCGTCTATTTCCTTATTTTCGACTCTGGCCATTCCGTTGCGCTTTGCATCCTTGATGATTACTGCCTCATTAATCATGTCGTACAGGGCTGCCTTTTCGATCTGGTTCATGCGCTCCGGGGACGCCGAGCTGTGAAAGCTCATCAGCGGAAAAAGGTTGTTGACCTCTATATTGAGCTCTTCCCGGTTATAGGGCGCGCCGTCCACGCGCATTATAACTTCTTTCGACGGGTCGTCTTTTTTTACCGCCTTTTTTTCGGCAGCGCCGCCCGGCGTGGAATAAAACATGGCGGTGATGATAAGAGCTGCGACAAGCGTCTTTCTGGAAAATATCGTCATTATTAGAACCTCCTTTTAAAAATGTATGAGAGCATGCCGTTTCTTGTCGACCCGATTACCGATCCTTCGGGCGCTTCTCAGGCCCACCTAATATTGCCATGGGCACTTTCCCTGTTTCAGCGCAAATCAAGACATGCCGAATGCGATTTTTATTGACGCCATTATGTTTATCGGATGATTTTTGACAGGGTTATATCAAGAACGAATTCCGGCCATAAATCATTAAAAAATCCAGACCATTTTAATATTATTATATAAAACACGGATTAGACGCGGATTAATTTCTTTTAATTGTCAAACGGATCCTGCATAACGGGCGATGAATCCGGAATCTTCATGCTCAGTTCATGTTGTTCGTGGCCCTCATCTTGTCGGCTTCTTCGAAATAAAGAGCCGCGTTTTTTGCATCGCCCAGTTTTGAATACGCGACCCCCAGGTAGTAATAATTTGCGCCGTTTTTAGGGTTAAGAATGATGGATGTCTTGAAGTCTTCAATGGCCTCTCCGACCATCCCCGATTCGAGGAGAGCGACCCCCCGGTTGGTCCGGGGGATGGGTGAGGCGGGCATGAGTCTTACCGCCGCATTGAAGTCTGCGAGCGCGTTCTCGTATCGCTTCTGTATCGTATATATGTGCCCTCTGTTGTTGTAAGGACGAGCGTCCAACGGGTCGAGGCGGATGGCCGCGGTAAAGCTCTCCAGCGCGCGTGTGTAATCTCCGCCATCGGCATATCCGTTTCCAAGACTGTCGTAGCCCATCGCGCTATCGGGAAATTCTTTAATTTCCCTGGTCCAGAGGGTAACCTGATTCATCCACAACCGTTCCTGCCTTATCGTAAGCACGGAAAGGGCCGCCGATATAAAAAGAGCTCCGAGAACCGCCCCGGTAAGAACCTTCCTCCCGTCGCGGCACGCAAGATGCCCGGCCGCGCCCGCCACGGCAATAAATGGGCCGAGAAGAGGGAGATAAGCGTAGCGGTCGGCGGCCGCCTGCCCCCCGGCTTGAATTATACCGATGACTGGCGAAAGAGTGATCAGATAATAGAGCCATGCGGCGGTGAAGATCCTGCTCCGTTTTATCGTTAGAACGCATAAGCCGGAGATAACGGCGAGAAGCCCGGCCGATGCGATGAAGGCGGGACCGAACGGATGGGATGGGATGGGATAATACGGGGCCAGGTGGAACGGGAGGATCGTTTTATACAGATAGAACATGTACGAGCGCACCGCATTGGCGGCCCTCATCGGAAACGGGTACCTTTTAAAGGTCACTATGACCCTGTCCTGCGCCCATACTGTAAGGTACGCCGAGATCGCCGCAAGGAGGAAGAACGGTATTTTCTCGGCTATTAACGGCTTGAGGCGTTCGAAACGTCTCAGAGGATAGAAGTCGAGAAGCAGGAGCACCGCCGGGATGGTTATCGCCATGGGTTTGCTCATGAGTGCAAGAATGAAAAAGACGAGGGAAAGGAAATAGGAAGAGACGCCGCGCCTTCCGTTTATATTGCCATGCGCGTAACCGAGATACGCGATTATGGTCAGGATGAAGAAAAATCCGCATAGTACGTCCTTCCTCTCCGATGCCCATGATACGGACTCGACATGTTGGGGATGCAGCCCGAAAAGGAGCGCCGCCACAAGGGCCGCGAATGCCGCGCCGCGTTCATCCCTTCTCGTTTTGGCCAGAGAATACAGCCGTGAAGTGAGTATGGCGACGAGGAAGGCATTAAAAGAGTGCAATATGACGTTTTCGAGATGATAGCCAAAAGGGTTTAAGCCCCAGAGCCGGTAATCCACTGCATAGGAAATCATCGTAATGGGGTGCCAGTTCGAGACCTGCGCCGAAAAAAAGACGCGTTTAAGGAATTCAAGGTTGAAACGAGTCCTGATAAGGCCGTTCTCATAGATATACAGGTGGTCGTCCCACTTGACAAAACCGTTTCGAAGCGCGGGAATGTAAACCAGGAAGGTAACAACGGCTGAAAGCGCCGCTGAAAGCAGCGCTCCTGTCCTGAATTCCATCGGCTTAAACGATCGCATATCTGCAAACCATGATTGACGTTCCAAGAAGGTTCCGAAAAATGTTCCTATGCACGACAACGGGCGTTAATAAACGGCGATGCTATTTCTGCGGTTTTTCCGCTGCCGCATTTGTCCGCGAAGGCGGATGTTATTGGAAATCTCAAGGTCCCCGCCTTCCATCCGAAAGGCGGGCTGCTTTATTGTAATAAGCCGATGCCCTTCCGGCATCTCCTGTCTTCGAATATGCGTTGCCGAGATAATAGTACGCCGCGGCGTTTCGAGGAGCGAGCGTTACGGCCGCTTTCAAATTCTCTATGGCCGCCCCATACCTCTCTGCCAGCAGATAGGTTACCCCGAGGTTGGTGTACGGCAGAGAGTCGGTTGGGTCAAGCTTTCTCGCGGTGGTGAAGTCATCTATCGCCCGTCCGTATTCGCCTGTAATTCTATAGAGGATCCCGCGGTTTACGTACGCCTGGCCGTACGCGGGATTCGAACGAATGGCGGCCGTGTAGTCCTCGATCGCTTTCGGATAATCCTTGATGGATGAATATGCGTTGGCTCGGTTATTGTACGCCTCGGCGTACGACGGAGCGCCGACCAGGGCTCTCGTCAGATCGCTAATAGCCACGGAGTACGCGCCGGTCTTATAATAGGCCACGCCCAGGTTGTTCCAGGCTTCATGATAATCGGGGGCGCCTTCCACGGCCTTCGTAAAATCGCTAATTGCCTGCCGATATGCGCCGTTTTGCATGTTGGCGAGGCCGCGTTGATTGCGGGCCGTGGGTAGGTCCGGATAGGCGGAGAGCTCCGCATTCCAGAGCGTAAAGGAATTTCGCCATATTTTTTCCTGCCGCAATGTTAAAAACGATAGAACAGCCGCCACAAAGGCGAAGGCAAGGGCGGTATTCAGGCGGCTTCTCAGTTTGCATGCGCCGACGGACGCGAGGATGAAAAAGGCGGTAAGCGGGTAATAGCTGTACCTGTCCGCCGCGGACTGATCCCCGACCTTTATCAATCCGGCGACCGGGAATAGGGTGATGACGTAATAAAGCCACGTTGCCAGATACAGCCTGTTTTTTCTTGCGGCAACTACGGAAAGGACGCTTATGAGCACAATGACGGCAAGAGAGACTTCGAATACGTAATCGAATATCACGGAGCGCGCAGGCAAGGAGTAGAACGGCAGGAGGCCGGTTGGAGAAAACATCTTCCAGATATAGAATGCGTACGAACGGATGGCAATTGCCGCGCGTTCCGGGAATGAAAGCTCCGACAGGGGTCTCAGGAGGTCCTGCTGCGCCAGGATGGTAAGGATGGCCGACGCCGCGCTCAGGACAAAAAAAGGGGCCTTCTCGATCGTCGCGTTCCTGACGCTCAAGCGTTCGAAGGGGTAGAAGTCGAGGGTAATAAGCACGAAAGGCAGGCTTATTGCCATCGGCTTGCTCATTAGAGCCGCAGCGAAGAAGATGAAGGACATGATGTAATCGCGTTTCGACGTTCTCGACACGTTCAGGACATAGCGGACGTAGGCAAGAATGCTCAGGAGGAAGAAAAAGAAGCTCAATACGTCCTTCAGTTCGGATATCCAGGAAACGGACTCCACGTGAAGCGGATGGAGACCGAACAGGAGCCCGGCTCCAAGCCCGGCAAGAGCCGCGGAGACGCCGGATGATGAAGAAGATGAATCCTTCGCCTTTATTTCATAAAGCCTCGCCGCAAGAACGGCGACGAGGAAGGCGTTTAATGCGTGAAGAATGATGTTCTCAAGATGGTAGCCGAATGGGTTCAGGCCCCAGAGCCTGTAATCCACTGCATAGGCGATGACGGTAAGGGGATGCCAGTTCGAGGCGACCGGCGTCGTGAAGACCATCCTCAAGAATCTTTCGCCAAGGTGACGTATGAAGCGGTTTTGAAGAACATAGAGGTCATCGTCCCATAGGACGAAACCGTTGGCGAGCGACGGCAGATAGACTATGAAAACCGCCAGAGAAGACAACGAGGCGCAAGATAATATTAACGCAGGCTTCGACTTCATATTCAAAGAGGCCCAGGACAGGGGGCGCGGGTTGCAAAAGCGCGAACGCTTGAGGCGAGGCTTCTGCTTTCCGCACGGCTATAAATGATGTTACCTCAAAGACCGATCGCGTCGCAAGTTTCGATGACAAACGCCAACAGGCGCGCGCCTGACGTTTGTCTGCGAAAGTTCCCTGCGTTAAACCGGCGCTTGCGTATTCCGGACAATACGTGTCGGCGCATGTAGATGAAAAAAGGGCCGGCTGCCCGGCCCTTTTTTCAATGTATGACGCATATTCATGCTGCTTTTGATATCTCTTACTTGTTGTGACAGGTCCTGCATACCCCGGAACCGGCGTTTCCGCCGACCCTTCTGAGGAAGAGGCCGTCAACGTCGTCGCTAGTTGGAACGTCTCCGCCTCCGGTGGCGTCCTTCCAGTCGATGTTCGACCTGTTCTTGAAGTGCGGATCATGGCAGCTGGAGCACTCGACCTTTCCGTTCCTTAGAAGGTCGCCGATCTTGGCTCCGTTGGTGACGCCGTCATTCGCTCCGCCGGATATGAATCCTCTTACGGCCCACCTGTTCTGAGAGACGTTGTTGGCGAGCTCCTGAGCGACAGCCGATCCCAGAGTACCGAGGGCGGCGTTCGTAGTCGTGAGGCCGGTTGCGAGATCGATATCGCCGATGACGTCGCTCCTGTCCCTGAGAGAAGCCCTCTTGGTGGTATCGCCTGCATTGCAGGCCAATCCGTTATTGCCTATAGCCGACGCATCTCCCTGATGGCCGTCGCTGTAGCATATTGACATCGGGTGGTCGTTTGAAAGATCGACTGCGCCGGAAGTCGGGCCCATGCCGATATTGAGCCTGATGTCGTTATCGGTCGTGTCGTTCGTCATCATGCCGCCGTTTGAGTCAAACTGGAAGGCCGTCTGGTCGAAGAACGTCCAGCCCTGTCTCGCGGCAGTGCCGTAGTTGGAGCCGGTGCCAGTGGTGAATGTGCCGCCAAGACCTGAACCAGGGGCGTTTACGAGGTTGTCGAACGTGGTCTGCGCGTCGTGGCAGCTAAGACATGCGAGCGTGACTCCTCCGATCTGGCCTGAGCTCACGACCGAGCCGCCGATCGTCGTGCCGTACGCCACGAAGTTGGTTGCGACCGACTGTCTGTTCCATATAGGAGCCGGCGCATAGTCGCTCTTGTTGGCATAATTGCTTCCGGAGTTGATGCCCCTGCTGTTGGCGGTCAAAGTGTGGTGAGGCGTATGGCAGAAAACGCAGATTTCCGACGTTCCGGTGGTGTTGTACTGAGTGCTCATGGCGCCCAGATTGTGTCTGGCGGCCTGGATGCCGTTGGCGGCCATACCGGCCTGATACGCCGCCACGTTGGCGGTATCGCTGGATTTTATCGCAAAATAGGTGCCTTCCTCCACGGTCCCTGGAGTGCCATAGGTGATGGCGAAGGCGCTTCCCGCAAAGACAAGCCCTGCGCCTGCCGCAAGGGCTACGGATAGAAACCTTTTCATATTTATAACCCCTTTCTCATCAACATCCGCGATTTACGTTATAAGTTGGGCTTTTTTAGCAAAAAAAAGCCATCAATACACCCGATCTTTACCGGCCATCGGTAGTACTGTGGCATTCATCGCCAACTAAGGCGTGGGCCCTTCATGAACCCGCGATCCTCTTATATTTGCTCATATTATACGCCTGAATTAAAAACTGTCAAGCGAAAAATTAATTATTTTTTAATGTCCCTTGATGGGATCCAGAGCAAGAGCCGCTTAAATGGAAGATGTCGAAGAGGCAACAGGCCGATGGCTGGATGCACAGGATCGAGACCTTCGATCGTTAAATATCGCTTGTGCGATGAATGAGTTTTATTCAGCGGCTTTCAGCGCATCTGAACCCGAGGTCGTCGTAGAACTCATAGGGCTTGAAGGCCGTCCTATAATAAGGCCTTATGAAATAATCCATGCTGTAATGGCCGATTCCTCCCCAGCCGCCCCCCCGGACCACCTTCAGCTTTTTCTGGTAGTCGGAGTCCGGGTAGTCGTTCTTCGGATAAGGCCCGTACCAGTCGGATGTCCATTCCATGACATTTCCGGCCATGTCGGCGAGCCCGTAGGGGCTGTTACCCCCCGGGAAGGCGCCTGCCTTAGTTGTGCCCCCGTAATAGCCGTTGGTGTTCGCTTTTTTGATGTCGAAATCGTTTCCCCAGGGGAAGGTCCTGCCGTCCGTTCCGCGGGCGGCTTTTTCCCATTCCTCTTCAGTGGGCAGCCTTTTGCCTTTCCATTTGCAAAAAGCCGAGGCGTCGTTCCAGTCTACGTGGGTTACAGGATAGGCGTCCCTGCCGGCCTGATAAGAGCCATTCACCCAGTTGGGCGGGAGCCTGTAGCTGGTCGCATCCGTAAATTCCTTGTAGCTTGCGTTTGTAACCTCGGTCCTGTCCATATAGTAGTCGCCGAGGTAAACCCTCCGGGCGGGGCGAGCGTTCGCGAACCAGGGCTTTCTTGAGCCGTATTGCAGAGCGGTAGCGTTAACGTCAAGTTCATTGGTGCCCATTATGAATTCTCCCTTCGGGATAAGGACCATGCCGCGTGGCGCTTTTTTACATCCGGATAGCGCTATCGCCGAGCCGGTGCAAAACAACGCCGCCAGAATCACCCTCAAATAAATTCGCATCGGAATTCCTCCGGGCTTCAAAAAGAGTCGCATTGCGCGCCAGACGTCAGAGGGACCGGGAACGCGCTTATGTGCCTCATTATTATGTATGTTTGGTTAGTTTAGCCAACCCGCCGGCTGGTAGCGGCATCAGCGGCTAAAGCTCCCGCAGAGTTTTACCGCGAGGCGGCCCTTTTTTTGATCAGATCCCTGTCGCTGTACTTTGTTTCAAGTTGCCTTATGTATGCAAGGACGTCCCGGCGCTGTTGCACGGTCAGAACGTCTTTCCACCTGGGCATGACCATTTCATCGCCGTTGGGCCTGCGTACGCCCTCGCTAATCGAATAGAAAAGCTGCCTGTCGGACTTCAATACCCGGTATTCGTCATGGATGAGGTCGGCTGGCTGCGGTTTTATCGCAATGCCTATCGGGCCGTCGCCCATGGCTTTGGCGCCGTGGCAGAAATGGCAGTATTTATCGTACACGGCTTTGCCGGCTAAAGGATCGCCGGCATGCACCGGCGCGGCGACGGCCTGGGCCGGAAAGGTCTTGGACTCTTTTGCCGCAGTTTCAGCGGTGACGGCCGAACCGGCGCCGGACCCGGCTTTCGAGCATCCCGGAAGCCATGCGGCCGCCAGCAGCAGAAAGATGACCCCGCCGACCGCGCCTCTTTCAGGTATGAACTTTCTCTTGAATACGGGCATTTTCCCCCTCTTTCAGCCCTTCAGTAAATTAAGGGAGGCGAGAGATTCAAGAGTGACCATCGACGAGTCTTGCATCATCAGGCGTCGTGCATGTATCGAAATGATTTTCATGTTGAAAAAAGGCTTAAAGAAAACCTGGCCGGTTGGGATTTAATCAAACATATTGATTATTCGCAATGATGATAAAAAAGAATTTTTCAGGGGCGTCTCGATTCTTATTTGCGCACGGTGACCGGGGGATATGATTCCGTTCCGGCGTTCTCCCTTGCCTTGAACTTGTCGCCGAGGTATTCAAATATCTCCACCCTGTTGTTCCATGAATCTGAGAGATATATGAAGTCGTTTTTGTCTATCGCGAGCCCCGCCGGCAAAATCGTCTGGCCTCTGTAGACGCCGTATCCCGAGAATGCCATGAGGTATCTACCTTCGTCGTCGAAGATCTCGATCACGTTGAACGCGGCATCGGCCACGTAGACGTGGCCTTCGCTATCAACGGCTATTCCTTTGGGCCTCCCGAACATGCCGGGAGCGTCCCCGAACTCCCCGACCCTCCTTATGAACCTCCCATCGTTGTCGAATACCTGGTACCTGCCGTTTTGCGTGTCGGAAACGTACACGTAACCTTTCGCATCGACGGTAAGTTCGGTAGGGAAGTTGAACTCGCCGTCTTCCTTGCCCCGTTTGCCTATTGTTCTGAGATATTTAAGCGTATCAAGGTCGAATACCTTTACGTTGTGGTGACGGGTGTCAGTGACATATATTTTTTTATAGAGGTTGTCAACCGCGACGCCGGTAGGCACCTTGAAAGGCTCATCGGCTTGAAGGTCGGCAATAAGATGACCATCCTTGCCTACGACCCTTACCCTGTTGCTGAGCGAATCCGAAAAGAATATCCTTCCCTGCGAGTCGGTGGCCACCCCTATGGGCTTCGTTATGCCGGAAACGCCCATTTCAGCAAGAGAGGTCGAGGTGTGGTTCACCGGATCAAAGATAAAGATGTCGGATGATGCCGTGTCCGTTACGTACATCTTGCCGTTCGCGTCGACGAATACGCCCATCGGCTTCTTGATTCTGGTTCCGCCCTCGGAGCCGAGGACGATGTCCGTGAGCGTCGAGCTCTCTCTCACGTTGGCGCTGCCATAAATGGCTTTAACGTATTTTATGCGTGCGATGTCCGGAGGATCAGGCCATCTGAGTTCCGGAAGCGGCTTTGCGGCGCAGCCCCAAAGTATTACGAGCGCGGATATTGCGAAAATAAGTTTTTTGAATACGCTATTCATGTTTTTCCTGGAGCTTTTTCGGTTACGATCGGGACAATTCCCGTTCTTTCGGGCAGTTTCCGAAGGATGCGCGCCATGAGATGTTACTATGCGGTATCCGTTAAAGTTAAGGAACGTGCGCTCCCACGCGCCTGGCATCTCAATGGTAAGTCTCCTTATCAAGCGACATGCCCTTCGGAATCACATGGCATCTGTCGCAGTTTTCCCTCGGCCAGAATGGAAATGCGACCTTGTTGTGGCATCTGCCGCACCACTTCCCTTGGAAGATTTCTTCCATGCTTATGGGGTTAGCCCCGGCCTCCGGCAGGAATATCTTGGGATGGCACGTCTTGCAGCTTAGCCAGTACGTGTGAATGGCGTGCGGGAATATGACGTTCGCCATCAGTGGAACTTTCGCCTCTATGAATATGTTAAGGTTCAAAGGCGGATCATCTACCACATTGGGGTCGAGCGAAGGTCTCGGATTGATATAGCCGCCGACGACCGATGCCGTCCAGTTCACCTGACCGAAGGCGTCCTTGGGAAGGCCTCTCAGCGCCTCGACTTTTACGGATCCGGGCCGAACCATCGCCCTTGTGTATTGCACCTTGTAGTATTGCTCGTAGTAATCGCTCGGGTTTATTTTCTTGCTATCCGCCCTTCTCGCGGCATAAGGGTCGGAAAGCATATCCAGACCTTCACGGAGGCTGCAGCCGGTGATAAAATAAGCTCCGCACAATACGGCAAGGGTCATGGCGGCGCCTTTTTTTGCGAAAAAGGTCTTCACTTCATATTCCAGGCATGCTGTTTGACGGAAAGGCGGTTACATTTTTTATAGTTTACTTTACAATAGGACTTGTCCGCATGTCAAGCTCCGTGACGACGGCATGTTCGATACGCCGATATTGCCCGCGCCGCAGGACGTTTGCCGCATACGCAGTCTCAAGCCGGAAGTATGGTATTTTAACGCACGTTTTTTAAGCTTTCCGAATCGTTCATCTCCAGCGCCCTCGGTCAACCTTATGCGGCTTTTATCTCTGCCTATGCCGAGCTTGATAGAGGTTTCTATCTGTTTTTGTTTCCATATGCCTTTAGCGGTTGCCATTATGGATAGTCTTGAATGGGAGGCGATACGAAGCGACGTTTTTCTCACATAAGCACATTTTTAAGTTCTTCGATTTTTTCGATTATCATGTCGCAGCAAGCCTCTTCAAGCTCAGTCTTGCTCCTGTATCCGTATGTGACTCCAACGGTTGCGGTGCCTGCCCTCCTGCCGGCTTCGCAATCCAGCGGGCTGTCGCCGACAATAACGGCTTTTTCCGGCTTCACGCCTGACAGGTCAAGAACCTTCTCGACAGGTTCAGGATGGGGTTTTCTGTTTAAAAAAGAATCCCCGCCGACAATGGTTATGAAATAAGCACTCATTTCAAGCTCTTTTAATATCTTTTCGGCAAACCCGGCGGGTTTGTTCGTTACGACCGCCATCTTCTTGCCCTTTTCCTGGAAATGCGCGAGCATATCCTTCACCCCCGGATAAAGGCAAGTCCTTACGAGGAGGTGGCTGCCGTAAAAATCAAGGAATTTATCGCGCGCTTCCATTATCCTTTCAGGCTTTAGGCCGGGCATAAGTTTTTCAAGAAGGGATTTAACCCCCCAGCCGATATTCTCTTTGATCTCTTCAATATCCCTCACGCCATACCCGAATAAATCGAGTGTTTTGTTGGCGGCCCATGCGATGTCTTTGCTTGAATCTATTAATGTTCCGTCGAGATCGAATATTATAAGCTCGACAGCTATTTTTTTTATGAACTGCATTTGTCCGCCTTGAAGGGGTTTTTTTAACATCTGAATTTAACATGAAATCACGGTGCTATCAAAGCGTTGTTAGACGTGCGTTTGAAAACACCGGAAACTGCTGAGCCGTCCTTTGACACAGCTAAAGACAATGGCATACTTTAAATGAAGGATTGTGAAAAGGAGGTGCATCGAGATGTCTGATATCAGGTGGGCCGAAGCGTTAGACTCTGTCCGGAAGGAGACAATGGGCGACGGGAAGTTGCTCTTTATGTTCTTTCACGCTCCGTCATGCGGCGGATGCAGGAAGACGCTTGACATCACTTTTAAGGATTCCCGCGTAGTAGAGCTTATAAACGAAGGTTTTTTTCCCTTCGACTTTCTTGTCACGGAGGCCCAGGAAATGACGGCAAAATATAAGGTGGAATGGACGCCAACGTTTATTATCGCCGATGAAAACGGGGTCGAGCTCGAGCGGTGGGTCGGGTATCTTCCGCCCGCGGAATTCCTGTCGCAGATGCATCTGTCATTAGGTTTAGCCGCATTTCACAGGCAGATGTTCAAAGACGCCGAGAATGCCTTTGAATGGATAATAGATAATAATCCTGATTCCGAGACTGCTCCGGAGGCACGGTATTTTATGGGTGTGTCGATCTATAAAGAAACGGGGGATCCATCGCATCTCGCGAGGACGTGGGAGGCGATGAGCAGGAGATATCCCGGTAATGACTGGACGAAAAAGGCGTCGGCCTGGTCTTAGAGCTGGAGGGATGCTGGGGGTATTTTTATGAAGGTCATCGGCCTATGGATGGCTGAGAGGAATAATCATACCCCACTATGCCCGGCCGGCCCGTTATTGACAATGCGGTAAACTTTACAAAGGATTTGCCATTTGATAATATTTTCATTCGGGTTTATTTGCCCGTCTTGTCTTTTTAACCCCTTTTAGAATAGAAGTAAGATAAACGGATGATACGGAAAGCTAGGGTAGCCGGACAATTTTATCCTGAAGATGCCGGCGATCTTCTTGGAGCCGTAAAACGATTGTTGTCGGCTTGCGCCGAGGAAAAGGTCCTCGCAATAATGGCGCCCCATGCGGGATATATATATTCCGGCGGCGTCGCGGGGTCGGTCTATTCGGCGGTGGCTGTGCCGGAAACGGTGGTCCTCATCGGCCCCAATCATACCGGTATGGGAGAAATGGCGTCAATCATGACCGTTGGCCAGTGGCAGACCCCTCTGGGGAATATGGATATAAATCTGGAATTGGCCGCAGCCATTTTCCGCTCATCAAGGCTGTTTTCAGACGACGCATCTGCACACCAAATGGAGCATTCACTTGAAGTTCAACTACCTTTTGTCTACTGCCGCAATAAACGGGCGTCCATCGTCCCCATAACTGTCGCGCGCACGGATTTCAAGAAATGCGAGGAGATGGGTAAAGGAATAGCAACTGCCATCGCCGGATACGGGAAAGACGTCTTGATTGTGGCGAGTAGCGACATGAACCATTACGATTCCGATAAAATAACAAGGGAAAAAGACAGGCTCGCAATTGACATGGCCCTGAGACTTGACGCCAGGGGGCTTCTTCAGGTTGTCTCTTCAAAGGGTATAACCATGTGCGGAGCGATCCCGGCCGCCATCTCGATTGTCGCGGCCAAAGCCCTTGGCGCTCAAGAGGCGAGGCTTGTTAAATATGCCACTTCGGCGGAGGCAAGCGGCGATTTTGAACGTGTCGTAGGGTACGCCGGGATGCTTTTCAAGTGATATTCACGCGCGGGGGTTTACAAATAATAGTTGAACGGAATCCGAGCCTCAAGATCCGCCTGGCGGAGCCGCCGGGGCGGGCAAAGACGTATGATTCCTTAAGCGCCTGCTAAACTTGCCCCCATTTTGGCGGCAGTGGAGAATGTTAATCTTTTCAGGTTAATTTCCAGCCGCGCACGCTGCGGCTTTCATATAGAGGTTTTGATACCCGCAGCTTGCTGCGAGGAAGTTCATTAAGGAGGTGCCTCACATTGACCATCCGCACTCGTTTCGCACCAAGCCCGACCGGATATCTTCATATCGGAGGCGCGAGAACCGCCCTTTTCAACTGGCTTTTTGCAAGGCACCATAATGGCGTTTTTGTCCTCCGTATCGAGGATACGGATGTCGCGAGGTCGACGAAGGAATCCATACAGGCTATCCTGGACGGTTTGACATGGCTCGGCCTCAACTGGGATGAGGGGCCTTTTTTTCAGAGCCGGATGTTCGACACATACAGGAGCCGCGCATACAAACTGCTCGAAGATGGCCTTGCATACAGGTGTTATTGCACTCCTGCCGAGCTTGAGGAGAGGCGCGCCGCGGCGCTCAGGGAAGGTAGGCCTCCCAAATACGACGGGCGGTGCAGGGCCAGGACCGATTCCCCTCAGGCCCCTTTTGCCATAAGGTTCAAGGTGCCGTCCGGAGTGACCGTGGTCGAAGACGCCATAAAGGGCAGCATAAGCTTCGATAACTCTGCCATCGAGGATCTCGTGCTC
>JAKAIQ010000030.1 GCA_021825035.1 Deltaproteobacteria bacterium
TCTTTCAGCCGCCCGGCCCTGTAGACCAGGAGCCGCGCGGCGTCCATGTCTACGTACATCCTCGCTATCATGTCCTGCACGAGCTGGAAGGAGGCTATCTGGCGGCCGAACTGGAACCTTTCCCTCGAATATTTGACGGAGGCGTCCACGCAGCCCCGCATTATGCCGACGCATCCGGCGGCGACTCCGTAGCGTCCGCTGTCGAGCGCGTCGAGCGCTATCTTCAAGCCGTCGCCGGGGCTTCCGATGAGGTTTTCGCCGGGCACGAGGCAGTCCTCGAAGAAAAGCTCCGCCGTATTCGCGGCGCGCAGGCCGAGCTTGCCCGTTATATCCCTCGACGAAAAGCCGGGCGTGGCCTTCTCGACAAGGAAAGCCGATATGCCCCTGTGGCCCGAAGGTTCCGTCCGCGCGAAGATGACCGCCAGATCGGCGAGGCCGCCGGTGGATATCCATGTCTTCGAGCCGTTTATCCTCCAGCCGTCTCCCTTGCGGAAAGCCGTCGTCTTCATGCCCGAGGGGTCGCTTCCGGCCCCAGGCTCGGTGAGGCCGAAACAGCCGAGTAATTCGCCGCTACAGAGCTTCGGCAGGTATTTTTCCTTCTGCGCGTCGGTTCCCCATTTGAGTATCGCGTGCTCGACGAGGGAGACCTGCACGGATATTATCGTCCGGAGCGACGAGCAGCCCCTCCCGACCTCTTCAAATATGATGGCGCCGCTTATATTATCGAGCCCCGCGCCGCCGTACCTCTCCGGGACGGTCGCGCCGAGGAATCCGAGCGGGGCCATCTTTTTTATGAGGTCGCGCGGGAATCTCTCGAGCGCGTCGTTCTCCCGCGCCGCCGGGATTATCTCCCTGTCCGCGAAATTCCTGGCGGTCTCCCTTAAAAGTTTCTGCTCCGAAGTGAATTCAAAATCCATCATAACCTCCGCAAGATTTATCCGAACCTGTAAGCCACGCCGAACCCGCCCCTTGGGTTGCGCCACTCAAGGGCCCCGGAGGGGCAGGCTATCCTGCACGTGCCGCACTCAAGGCAGCCCTCGTATGAGACTATTATATCCCGCTTTTCCGCGTCCCATTTGTAGACCTCGGACGGGCATATCCAGAGGCATGCCCTCTCGGATTCGGGGCACCTCATGCATGCCTCCTTGTCGAGGATCAGGTGGCTCGTCCTGTCCACCTTGAAGCTCAGAAGAAAAAGCTTCTCAGGCAGGGTCTTTTTTTCCATCGATCGACCTCCCGGCGCAGGCGGCCCCGCGGGCCGGCTTCATCTCAATATCTTCGAGGCCCTGTAAAGCTCAAGGAAGAGCCTTTTCATAGAGACCCTGTCCCTGAACGCCTTTTTTAACTCCGAATGGATCTCATCCTTGCTTTTTTCGGATACCGTGAAATGCCCCTTGAGAAAATCGAGTATGGCCTCCGGCTCTTCGCCGAACAGCCCTGGGATGGACGTTATGGCCGTCGGGACGCCCCTGTACCTCTTGAGGTCTTTGATGACGAAGCTCCCCTTGAGCCGCTCGACGTAATCGCCGAGCGTTTTTGCGGAGAAGTCCCCTTTTTTGCGGGCCTCTATGACCGTCTCCGCGGCGAAGAGGCCGGAGGCCATGGCGAGGTTCGTCCCTTCCCTGAATATGGAAGGGTTTAAAAGCCCGGCAGAGTCCCCGACGAGCATAAGCCCGTCCCTTACGAGGCCGGGGATCGCCCTGTAGCCGCCTTCGGGTATCATGTGCGCCGAGAACTCCTCCATCTTTCCTCCACGCAAATACCTGCCGACCGAAGGATGGGCCTTGAAGCCCTCGATGAGGTCGTTGGGCCTGAGGCCCTTCTCCTTCAAGACCGATATGGGGCAGCCTATCCCGACCGAAAGGGTATCCCTGTTCGTGTATATGAATCCCGACCCCACGGCCCCGCCGAGGGCGGCGCCGAAGAAATCGAATGCCGCGCCCTGCCCGTCTTCGAGGGAAAACCTGTCCTCTATCGTCTCTTTCGGGAGGCTTATTATCTCCTTGACGCCGAGGGTCATGCTTTCCGGGGCGGGCTTTTTCTTGAGTCCAGCCTTTTCGGCGAGGAGCGAGTTGACGCCCTCGGCGCATATCACGCAGTCCGCCCGGACAAGCCCGCCTTCCATGCCGGCCTTCACGCCCCTTATCGCGCCGTCCTCGACGATGAAGTCTTCGACGTTCGCCCCGGTCACGATCACGGCTCCCGCCTCTTCGGCCTTTTCAGAGTACCACCTGTCGAAGCGCGCCCTGAGGACCGTGAAGCTGTTGTTGAAGGGCGGTCTGTCGAAGGCGTTGAAACAGAGGTCGAAGGCCGCCTCCGAGTCCGATGAAAGGAGCGAGAACCTTTTTCTTATCACGTGCCTCTCGACCGGCGCTTCCTTCCAGAAGCCGGGGATGAGCTTGTCGAGTATCGTCGAATAGAGCACTCCCCCGAACATGTTCTTGGCGCCGGGCTTCCCCCTTTCAAAGACCGCGACGTTAAGCCCTTCCCTCGCGAGCCTCAAAGCCGCCGTCGTCCCCGACGGCCCGGCGCCCACTATTATGCAATCGAATCTCTCTTCCATCGCGAAGGCGCCCTGCTACCGGGCGATAGGGGTTGCTTTGGTTTTTTTCAACTCTTCAATGAGCATTGGGATGAGCGTATGCAGGTCGCCGACTATCCCGATGTCGGCGACCTTGAATATCGGCGCGCCGGGGTCTTTATTTATCGCGACTATGTGCCTTGCCCCGGTCATGCCCGCAAGGTGCTGGGGGGCGCCCGAAATGCCGCAGGCTATGTAGAGCCTCGGCGCGACCGTCTTTCCGGTCTGCCCTACCTGCGCCGCATGGGGCATCCACCCAGCGTCCACCGCCGACCTCGACGCCCCGACCGTTCCTCCGAGGAGCGCGGCCAGCCCCTCAAGAAGCCTGAAACCTTCGGCTGAGCCGACCCCCCTGCCCCCGGCGACGATGACCCTGGCCTCGATAAGGTCCATCCCCGCCGCCTCCCTCGCGAACCCCTTGACCCTTATCCTCAGGGCTTCCTCCCTGAGCAAGCCTTCCACGACTTCCGCCCTTGCCGCCTCGCCGTCCGTCCCCCTGTCCTTCGCCTCTTCAAACGCCCCCGGCATTATGGATATGATAACCCCGCCCTTCCCTGTTGCCGGGGTCACGGTCTCGATCAGCTTTCCGCCGTAGAGCCTGCGGCGTATGTGGACGGCCCCTTCGCTCACTCCGAGGCCGACGGTATTCTGCGAATAAGGCATGCCGAGGGAGACGGAAAGCAGGGGGCCGAGGTCTCTGCCCGTCGAGGTGCCCGGCGTTATGAGGGCGCGCACCTCTTGCCTGCCGAGAAAGGCCGCGAGCGCGGCGTTATATGCTTCGTTCGTGTAGGTAAAAAGGAGCGGGTCTTCCAGGGAATAGACCCTGTCGGCCTTCCGCATCAAATTCTTCGCGCAAGCCGATGTATTTGAACCGACGAGGATGAGACAGAGCTTGAGGTTTAAAGGATCGGCCAGAAGCCTCCCGGCCCCGAGCGCCTCGAGCGTGATCGCCTTCGGCCCGTTATTATCGCACTCCGCGAGAACCCAGATCAAGGAAACGTTCCTTTTCGCAACGGATTTTCGCACTGCACGCCGCGGCAAGGAAGCCGCCCCTCAGGCGACAGGGGCTCGGCCCTAAAAAGGATCAGACGGCATGCCTTATGAACTCCGCCAGCTCCTTTGCGGATTCGCCGATGTCTCCCGCGAGCATCCTGCCTTTGCGCTCCATGGACGGATAAGCCAGAGAGACCCTTTTCAACGGATTTTCAAGCTCTTCGCGGCCTATCCCGAGCGAGGCGAGATCAAGATATTTTATCTCCTGCCTCTTCGCCCTCATTATGCCCGGAAGAGAGGGATACCGCGGCTCGTTCAGCCCCTTCTGGGCGGTAAGCACCGCCGGGAGGCTTGCCTCGACCGTCTCGACTCCGCCCTCGACTTCCCTGTCCGCCTCGAAGCGGCCTCCGGTTATCCTGAGCCTCTTTATCGCCGATACGAGGGGCATGTCGAGAAGGGCCGCCAGCGCGCCCCCGACGTATCCGGCCTCGCTGTCCGTAGACTGCTTGCCGCAGATGACGAGGTCGATCCGCATCCGGGAGACGGCCTTCGCGAGAACCCTCGCGATGCCGTGCCCGTCTATTCCATCGAGGAGCGCGTCCTTCACATACACGGCCTCGTCGGCGCCCATGGCCAGGGCTTTTCTAAGAGTCTCCTCGCCTCCGGAGGCCCGGGCAGTCAAGGCCGTCACCTTGCCTCCGTGTTCGGCCTTGAGCAGAAGCGCCTCTTCCACGCCGAACTCGTCATACGGGTTCAAGACCCATTCGAGCCGCTCCTCCCTGACGCGCCCCCCGTCCATCTCGACCCTTGCTCCCGTGTCCGGCACCCTCTTTATGCAGACGACCATATCCATGCCTGGAACAATCCTATATCAAATCCGGGAAAATGCAAGGCAGGCGCAGTTGACAGAACGCGGGGTGTGAAGTAGAGTTGCATAAAAAAGAGAAGGGGGATGCCTGTGCCGGCTGAGACCGATTATCGGGGATTCAGGCTTGAAGTGGACGCAATATCCATCCTTACCTTCGACATGCCGCGGGCGAATATCCTTTCCACCCCTGTCCTCAACGGCCTTGTGGCCGCCCTTGAGACCCTCGCGGCGACGAAGACGGTCAGGGCGCTTGTCATGGCTAACGCCGGAAAGACCTTCCTTGCCGGGGCCGACATAAAAGAGATGTCGGCCTTCAAGCAGGCTGACGCGCGGAGGTTCTCGCGCCTCTTTCACAGGGCGGCCTCGCTTATCGAAACCCTGCCCGTCCCTGTAATAGCTTCGGTCAATGGTTTTTGCCTCGGCGGCGGACTCGAAATCATACTTGCCTGCGATTTCGTCATCGCCTC
The DNA here is from genome assembly GCA_021825035.1 of Deltaproteobacteria bacterium. Classification (GTDB taxonomy): domain Bacteria; phylum Desulfobacterota; class GWC2-55-46; order GWC2-55-46; family GWC2-55-46; genus JAKAIQ01. Next base: position 4,910 of record JAKAIQ010000030.1, read on the forward strand.
CAAATCCTCCGTAATCGGCGCCCCGGAGATAAATCTCGGCATAGTCCCGGGCGCCGGAGGGACCCAGAGGCTCCCGGCTCGCATAGGCAAGCTGAGGGCAAAGGAGCTCATACTTACCGGAAGGAGGCTCTCCGCCGACGAGGCCGAGGAGATCGGGCTCATCAACAGGGCGGTCGGAGACGAGGAACTGAGCGCGGAGGTAAACAACCTCGCCGGACTGCTTGCCGAAAAGCCCGCCCAGGCCGTCAAGGCGGCGAAGAGGCTCATAAACTCCGGAACATTGGCGAAAGAGATAGCGGAATGGAGCAGGCTGTTTTCGTATGGAGACCCGAAAAGGCTCATGGAGGAATTCCTTGGGAGGCCGCGCAAGTAGCAGGCGTTTGAGCGACGAGAACGTCGTCATAATTGACGCGCTCCGCACCCCGGTTGGAAAGCTCCTTGGGAGGCTGTCCGCCCTGAGCGCGCCCGGGCTCGCCTCATTCGTGATAAAAGAACTCGCAAGCAGGGCTGGCAGGCCCGGCATCGACGAGGTCATCATGGGCAACGTCCTGTCCGCCGGAATCGGCCAGAACCCGGCAAGGCAGGCGGCCATGGCCGCGGGGCTTCCATATGGGGTCTCGGCCGTCACCGTCAACATGGTCTGCGCCTCCGGGCTGATGGCCGTCGCCATGGCGTTCGACAGGCTCAGGCTCCATGAAGCCGACGTCATAATAGCCGGGGGCATGGAATCGATGACGAACGCGCCTTTCCTCTTGAAGGACATGAGAAAAGGCAGGCGCACGGGCGATGCCGTTGCGATCGACTCGATGGTCTGCGACGGCCTTTGGGACTGTTATTACGACGCGCACATGGGAAGCCTCTGCGAGCTTACCGCCGGCAGGTACGGGATAACGCGGCAGGAGCAGGACGCCTTCGCGCTCTGGAGCCACAAAAAGGCGCAGAGGGCCGAAAGCACGGGTGCCTTTAAAGACGAGATGGTTCCGGTACAGGTTGACGGCGAGACCGTGGCAACGGACGAGACGATAAGATGGGACACGAGCATCGGCAAGATCAAGCGTCTGAGGCCTGTCTTCAAGGAGCATGGGGCGATAACGGCGGGAAACGCCCCGGGGCTGAACGACGGCGCCGCGGCCCTGCTCCTTACGACCGCGGGGTACGCTGAAAGAAAGGGCCTCAAGCCCATCGCCGAGATAATAGCCTACTCGACCGGCCACGTAGACCCGAAGTGGTATACGGTCGCCCCGGTAAAATCGGTCAGAAAACTCCTCGCAAAGACCGGGCTCAAAATGGAGGACTTCGACCTCGTCGAGGAGAACGAGGCGTTCGCGGCGCAGACGCTCGCCGTCATCAAGGAACTGTCGCTCGACCCCGGCAGGGTGAACGTCAACGGCGGAGCCATAGCCCTCGGACACCCCATCGGCGCAAGCGGCGCGAGGATACTGACGACCCTCGTCCATGCCCTTAAAAAAAGACGGAAAAATCTCGGCCTGTCCACGCTGTGCCTCGGCGGAGGAGGCGCGGTCTCGATGGCCGTAAGAAGCGTATAAATGCCCGGTGAAGCCTTTTCGGCAAGGCGGGCCATTTCACGCGCGGGCCGGGCATGGCCTTTGTCTTGAAAGAACCGGAAGGGAGCGGCGAACGGCGGCCGGGGATGAAAAATCAGGAGGAGACATGACATCCAGGGACATAAAGAAGATAGGGATCGTCGGCGCGGGTACCATGGGCAGGGGCATAGCCCAGGTGTTCGCCCTGTTCAACTACCCGGTCGTGCTCATAGACAGGGAGTCCGTCCTCGCCGAAGCCATCCCGAAGATCAAGGAGAGGACGGACTCCGGGCTATGGGACAGGGTGCGCGGCCTCATTACGGCCGCCGCCGACATCGAACGGGTCAGGGACTGCGATATGGTAATCGAGGCGGTTTACGAGGATATAGAGGTCAAAAGGGCCGTATTCGCGTCGCTCGGCTCCATATGCTCCGAGACGGCCATAATAGCGACGAACACCTCGGCAATACCGATAGGCGAACTCGCGGGGTCGATAAAGAACCCATCCCGCTTCGCGGGCATGCATTTCATGCACCCGCCTAAGGTCATGAAGCTCGTGGAGGTCGTAAAGGGGGCAAAGACGTCGGACGAGACCATCGAGGCCATAGAAGGGCTTGCGAAGGCGATAGAGAAGGTCCCCGCCGTGGTCAACGACACGCCGGGGTTCGTCTCCAACAGGCTCCTGTTCGCCCTGCTCGGCGAGGCGTTCCGCATACTGGATGGCGGCATAGCGACGAAGGCCAACATAGACACGGTCATGAAGCACGGCATGAACCATCCCATGGGCCCCATAGAGCTCGCCGACTTCATGGGCCTCGACATCTGCCTGCATATAATGGAATTCCTGCACAGGAGCCTCGGAGACGAGAAATACAGGCCTGCCGACGGGCTTAAAGCCCTCGTGAAGGAAGGAAAGCTGGGCAGAAAGACCGGGGAGGGGTTTTACAGGTACACGCCTTAGACGGCCGCCGCTTTCCGCAACCCGCGGTAGCCGCTCTTTTCAGAATATCGCGTCTTTGGAACCAAAAACATCGCGTCGCTTCATTGCGTGACGGCTTCCTTCATCTTCATGCCTTTATCAACCATCGTCTGGCCCTGTTTCATCAGCGCGCCGCCTTCCCGCATCATTTTCGACCTGGCCATTTTGCCTTCCATCATCAGCTTGCCGTCGTTCTTCAGCTTATCCCCGGCCTTCGTCATCGCGCTGTCTTTCATCTCTTTACCTTTGTCTATCATCGCCTGGCCTTCATTCATCATCGATGAGCCTTCCTTCTTCATGGAGGCCTTATCCATCGTCCCTTTTTTCATCATCTTTCCCTTTTCGATGAGCATCCGGCCCTTGTCCATCATCGCCTGGCCCTTTTGGGCCATCGACTGCCCCTTTTCCATCGTCGCCTGGCCTTTTTGCATCATCTTCTGGCCCTCTTTCATCATATCTCCGGCTTGCGACAAGTTGACCACGATGAAAAGCATGAGCGCCGTGTAGATGACCGCCGCAATCGATACGAATATCTTTTTCATGATAGACCCTCCTTATGGCGTCCGCTGGTTTTAAAGCTCTTTAAAGGCGTTGAGGCGATGACCGGAAGACACTTGAAAAGGGTAACCCTGAAACTTTTTTTGTCAAGTCGCGGCGATAACGCCTTGAAGCGGCCTCCGGGCGAGGCCCTGCCGTTACGCGGGCCTTTTCCGCATGCGTTCGGAAACGAGCCCGAGAAGCCTGTCGACGGCGACCACCAATATTACCGCGAAGCCGAGGGTCGAGAGGTAGAGCCTGTGCTCAAAGATAACATCCGCTATCGGAAAAAAGCTCGACGTCGGCGCGAGAATGAGGAAAAACCAGAAGATGAAGAAAGACGCGGCAAGACAATCGGTCTTTTTCGCGCCTGCGCTGGCCTTCCTCGATCTCAGGAACAGATAGACGCCTGACGCCAGTATGAAAAGGAGTATGGCGAGGGATGCCGCTGGCGGGAGCATGGGGATGTTGAGGACGGCCCCCCTGTGCGCTTCAGGGACCTTGAAAAGGGTTTTTGCCAGCGGGAAGTCATAGTCGAGGTTCTGGTTCATCGGCACGAAAAGGAGAGAGATGTAATAGACGATGACGTCGAACTGGGTAAAGAGGTACTCCTCAGGGCTAATGCCCTCGACCGCAAACCCGGCGGTTGCCGCCGGATGGGCGTTGGCGGCGGCCATGCTTGCGGCCGGCGGCCCTCCCTTGAGCGAGGCTATTATCGACGAATCCCTGCTGAGGTCGCCGAACCCGCTCATGGGGACGATGTCGTGCGCCGTAAAGAACAGCATGAGCGCAAAAAGAGCAAGATAGACCGGCCACCTCGAAAAGACCTTTTGGAAGCTTCCCTTGCCTATGAAGTAGAAGTCGTAGAGCAGAGCGGCGAACGGGAACGTGAAGGCGGTCTCTTTCGAGTAGAACCCGAGGACGTAAAAAGCCGACGTTGCGGCGTAGAGCAGCCCCCGCCTGAGCCAGGTCGAGGCGAAGGCCGCCCTTCGGAAGGCGAGAAGGCCGAGGAGATAGAAGAGCGCGGCGAGCGATTCCATCCTCTGCACTATGTATGTTACGGCCTGCGTCTGAACCGGATGAAGCGCGAATATGAGCGCCGAGAACGCGGCGACCTTCTTTGCCCTCGCCTCGTCCTCATCCCTGAATATGCCGAGGACGAGGAAATACGCGGCCATGGCGTTGAGGATATGTATAGACACGTTCACGACATGGTATCCGGCCACGTCGAGGCCGCCCATGGCGTAGTTAAGCGCGAAGCTCGCCATGGTCACGCCCCTCTGCCCCATTAAAAGCGCCGGGACGTTCGCAAGCGACCTGATCGACTCGTTTTCGGTTATCGACGGCTGATCGTCAAACTGGAAACTCGCGCTGAAGGTGTTTGAATAGGCGAGGAGAACCAGCGCGGCGAGGACAGGCAGGAATATCGGCTGAAACAGCCTGCTCGAATATATCCGTTCTATCCGTTGCACGGCCCTCTCAGTCCCCCTCCTCCGCGCCTTCCCGCTTGCCGGGAACCTTTATACCGGCCTTTCTCATGGCGTCTTTAAGGAGCGCCAATTCCTGGGCGAGCATCTTGTTCTTCTCGTGGAAGATCGAGATGACGACCGAGAAATGGAGAGTTATGAGGAGGAGGAAGATGAAGGCCACGAGGAAAAGAAGCGACGGCGGGTACGCCACGCCCAGATACCCGGCAAACCTGTCGAGGAGCCCCTTTTTAAGGGAGAGTACGGTTATGACGGTGGAGGCCGCAAGCCAGAGGACCGAATACTTCTCTTTGAGCAGCCCGCGCCTTATGAAGTCTATGACAAGGGCGAAGAGGACAATGGACGCGATTATCGAGAATACCTGGAAGTAGTACACTTCTACCCCGCCTTCTTGAGAAGATCGACGAATATGGCGAGCAAGACCTTTATCATGTAATATACGGACCTGGCCGGGGTTATCGACGATTGCCCGCCCGACCTGCGCCGCATAGTTACAGGGACTTCCATTATACTAAATCCCATCCTGTGAAGCAATACGAGGGCCTCGACCTCGGGATAATCGTCCGGGTAATGGCGGCTGAAGTAAGCTATGCATCTTTTACCGGCGGCCCTGAACCCGGAGGTGGTGTCCGTCATCCGCACCTTTATTATGGCCGAGACGACCCTGGAGAATATCGACATTCCGGCGCTTCTGGCGAGCGACGGCCTGTAGTTTCCGTCGGAAAGGAACCTCGACCCCACGGCCATGTCGGCCATGCCCGTCAGCACCGGCCCGGCAAGGCGCGTTATCTCGTCCGCGGGGTGCTGTCCGTCGGCATCGACCTGGACGGCCACGTCATAGCCTCCGAGGCTCGCGTACCTGTAGCCGGTCTGCATCGCGGCCCCGATGCCCATATTGTAAGGGAGGCGAAGGACGTTCGCGCCGGCCCGCCCGGCGGCCGCGGCGGTGGCGTCATCGGAGCCGTCGTCTATGACGACGATGTCGGCGTCCGGCACGCTTTCCCTGACGTCGCGCACCACGGCCCCGACGTTCGCCTCCTCGTTGAACGCCGGGATTATGACGAGAAGTTTCGGTTTATGTTCTTGCATCTAATGAACTCCCCGCGGCTTGCCGCGGGGTATCAGAACCATTTATTAAGGAAGTTGCAGAGCGCGCCGCCGGGGAATTAACCCTGAAAAGATTAAATTTTTTATTAACGACAACTTCCGCTTGTACTTGATAAGCTAAAGCGCATGTATGCCGACATGACACTTGAGAACCGTGCTCCAAAGCATGCTAAAGGCGTCGGCAAGTATTTTTGCACCAACATTGACTGCAGCACTAGATTCGTGGCCTATTGCCCTTACAATATGGATATCGTGAGCAGCCGAAAAACTTTCCCAACCTGCCGGAACGCTAAGCCATCGGACTTCCACACTTGGGACATGCAACTGTGCCTATCATAAGGCGCGGGAAGAATAAATCAGACGTTCCTTAGATAATAAATCGCTCCCACCTTCAAAGAGATTTGGCTGATTGGTAGTACCGCGTATAGAGACGTCTGGGAGAATATCCGCAAGGAACGTGACGTCTACACTTCCAAGTTCCCGTGGTTCTAGTTTGTAAAGCCCCCCCCCGTAGACTCGGCCCTCTCCGAGGAGTTCCGAAGGCGTGATTTGATTCAGTGCCTCCCAAATGCGGCGAATTAACATCTTATCCTGTCTGAGTGCGCGTATGAGAAATGCTTTCGGATACATTGCCAGATAGACGTTGGCTACTGTAGCGCTAGATCTATTTAATATAAATCGAAAAGGCTGCCTGTTTCTGGTATTTCCGCGTCCAAGATAGGTGCACACAATTGGAGCAGCTGGCCGATTTTCTTGACTATACCACGGCGAGCGGTGACTACAAAGATATCGCTTATGCAGTTCACGTGCCTTGCCTTCTTGAATATACAGGAAAAGGGCAGGAAAGCGTATGCGGATTTCGTCCTCTGAAAGCTTTGTATTGAGAAGAAAGAGGCGGCGTTTAATATCAGGAGATCCGTCTCTCCTAGACCTTACTTCATCCTGCAGAAGATAGCGCGGACTCGGAAGAATGGGTGTGAAGACTTCCAGCGGTAAGTGTCGTGAAGCAATCTCCTCTTCAGAGAGGATAAAGAAGTTGTTATCACCAGTTGCGAGGCCACGCTTTATGCAAAAAAAGTCAGCAAGCGTCAAGACGCTGGAACGGCTACGAACATCAGAGGCAGGGAAGCGCGTCCATTTTGGCTCATATGCAAGCGCACGTATTATAATATTTCGTGCGATATAAGGCTTGAAGAGCGTGCCACCAAAAGTAAATTTTACTTTATGATCTGGCGGTGGGGGTGCATTACGGAACCAAACGATGGCCGAAGAAACGAGTGCGTCAGCGAACTGAATATCGTTCGGGTCGAAACGGTGAATGTGCAGCAGAGTGACCCTATCGAGAAGATACCGCTTCACGGCCTGACCGTAGTTTACATCCAGAAACTCGCTTGGAATAAGCCAACCCGCAACGCCGTCGGCGGCCATCCACGAGTGCGAGATCCCAAGGAAGTGGCAGTAGAGGCCAGCAAGGCCGCTTATCTTCATGCCGCTTGCTTGCTGTGTGCGGAGCTGCAGGCGGCTCTTGTCGCCATTCTGCAGGTGGTGATGCCGCACGTATGGCGGGTTGCAGATAATGAGGTTGTAGCGCGGCGTGGGCTCGGCGTGCGTAAAGTCACCATGCTTAATGGTTATGCTATAGTCCTTCCAGAGCTGTTTCGCTGGTTCTCCGTAGTGCGGGTCAATTTCGAAACCCAAGGCTTCATCGATGCGTTTCTTCAGAAATATCTTGAGGAACGCTGAATAAAACGAGCCAGTGCCTATGGCAGGGTCCAAGAAGCGAACCTTGGCACCAGACGGCAAGAGGGATGAGGCATAGGAGAGGATATCTTCCGCAAGCGCCGTAGGCGTGGCGAACTGTCCGAGGCGATTTCTCTCGGCATGAGTTTTGTGGCTATCGAGAGATGCTTGTAGCGTGAGGCGTTGCTGCTCTAACGAGTCGATTTTTCTATTCATGTTCATAAACCGAAATTGGCGAGGTCGTCTATGCGGTGTTCCCATACCCAGTCGATACCCTCGGCGGCCTCGTAGCCGAGGTAACCGCTGTCGAAGTAGCCGCAGAGAAAGAGGTTGAACTGTACCTTGTTTCCATAAGTGTTGCGAAGCTGTGCCATTTTCATGGCCTCTTCCTTGCGTCGTTTGTTAGTGTTGGTAAAGTCTCCGGCGGACTTCGCCTCGAAAAAGATTGGGAAGTCTCCTTTTTTGGTCGTCTTCGGCTGGATAATAGCGTCGATGGGGATATTGACACTTTGGATACCCCCCTCGAGCTTCACAGGAACATTCATGCGGAAGCTAAAAGTGCCTGGCGGCATAACGTCAAACCTCGTCCCATCGCCACCTGGGAGTTGCTTGTAGTCGCGTGCTTCGAGCCATGCCTTGACGGCAGCGAGTTGCCGCTTCTCTTGAGCATTGCGGATGATGGGGTTGGCTACGGCACCGCAGAGACGATCCGCGACGATGGAGGCGGCACGGTGGATTTCCATCTCGGAGGGCGGGGGGTTTTTACGTGCAAGCCAGACGAAGATGTCGGGATCAGCCATCCTCTCAATAATAGTTGCGATTTTGGCGAGCTCGGTATCAATAATGGTTGCCGCCATGCAGGAAGGGAGTTTTTTTTCTAGCTCTATGCGTTTCACTATATTAGAGGAGACACCGGCAAGGCCGATGAGACGGTCGGCCGCGAGGGGTGGGCAGGTTGACATGCGAAGCGTGGGTAGAATTTCCGGATGCTTACGTATAGTTTCGGGTTGGATGTTGGTGAGGTTGCCCGTCGAGCGAAGAGTAGCTTCTACGTCCTTCGTGGTCTGAATTCGCGTATCACGGAAGGCTTTGGGGGCGAACTTCATAAACCAGTCGTTATACATATCAACCGATTGCGCGATGTCTTCCTTCCAGCGATCCGGCTTGTCAAGATTAACTGCCATTTGCCCCTCAACTCTCTTTACTCGACAATAAATAGCGCCATTCCTGCGCATATCCATCTATTCAATAACCATTCCACTTCATCTTTATGGGATCGATCTGGT
>JAKAIQ010000253.1 GCA_021825035.1 Deltaproteobacteria bacterium
CAATGAGGCCGCCGTGTATGGCGAGGCCGCCGTGCCATATCGCGGGTATCTCCTTCGGCTCGGAAAGATAATAACCGAGGTTGAAGAGCACGTAGTATATCCTCGCGCCGATGACCCCGCCTATGACCGTCCAGACGATGAAGTTCATCACATCGTCGTCGCTGAGGCCAATCTTCTTCCTTCTTACCTCGCTTTTTATGAGATAGCTGCCGACGAGTATCGCTATTACGTACATGAGCCCGTAGAAGCGTATCTCTATAGGGCCGTATTTGAAAAGTATAGGATGCAATGGGTTCCTCCTTGTTTCAGCGCCGCCGCGGCTTTTACGGGCCGCAAGGCGCGTTATTCCATGAGCCCCTGCAAGGGACTCGACGCCGAGGCATAGAGTTTTTTCGGTATCCTGCCGGAAAGATAAGCGAGCCTTCCTGCCTCGACCGCAAGCCTCATGGCTTTGGCCATCCCGACGGGGTCTTTCGCGCCCGCTATGCCGGTGTTCATCAGTATCCCGTGGCAGCCAAGCTCCATGGCTATGGCGGCGTCCGAGGCCGTGCCTACCCCGGCGTCAACTATGACCGGAACCTTGATCGTTTCGAGTATTATCCTTATGTTGTGCGGGTTCCTTATGCCGAGGCCGGAGCCGATGGGAGCGGCGAGCGGCATGACGGCGACGCAGCCGAGGTCTTCGAGCTTCCTCGCCATTATGGGGTCGTCGTTCGTGTAAGGGAGCACCGCGAAGCCCTCCTTTATGAGCGCCCTCGCGGCCTCAAGCAGGGCCTCGTTGTCTGGAAAAAGCGTCTTTTCATCGCCGAGCACCTCGAGCTTCACGAACTCGGTGTCGAGTGCCTCCCTGGCGAGCCTTGCCGTCCGTATGGCGTCATCGGCCGTATAACAGCCGGCCGTATTCGGAAGGAGGGTGAATTTCCCGGTGTCAAGATGATCGAGCATGGACTCCTTCGTCCTGTCCAGGTTTACCCTTCTGACCGCCACCGTCACTACCTCGGCCCCAGAGGCGTCGAGCGCCTCTTTCATCGTCTCGTTCGACGGATATTTGCCGGTGCCGACCATCAGCCTCGACTTGAAAACCCGTTTGCCTATCTTGAGCGTCTCTTCCATGGCATCTCCTTTTGCCTTTTCAACCGCCGCCGGCCATCCTCACTATTTCTATGACGTCGTCCGGCCTTACGAGGGTTTCTTCGAACCTGCTTTTGGGCACTATCTCCCTGTTTATGTCCACGGCTATGCCTTTGGGCTCTATGCCGAGGGCAACAAGCAGCCCCCTGACCGAAATCCCCTCGTCCATCTCCTTAAATTCTCCGTTTACTCGCACCTTCATTTATTCTTTCCTGGCCGCCGCCCTGGTTTGCGCGGGGGTATCCGGCGTATTCTATCAGGGCGTCGTGTCCGGGCCGTCTCGTTCCATCAGAAGAAGAGGTCTCTTTTCCCGGCCTCAAGCTCGCCGAGTTTTTCGATCAAGCCCTTTTTAAGGGCAGGGTCTTTGACCCCGGCAAGGGCTTTGTCCACGGCCAGTTCAATCGCCTCCCTCGTTCCGTTCTTCATGTGGTCGAGGACGTACTCTTTGAGCGTCAGTATGGCGTTAGCCTGGCAGAACTTTTCCATCTGCCCTGAGACGGCCTTTTCGGTGAATTCGCCGCCGACCCTGCCCACCCTGTAGCATGTCGTGCACAGGCTCGGCAGGAAGCCCTCGTCGACGACCGATCGCATGACCTCGACAAGGCCCCTGTGGTCGGTGGTCGAGAATTGCTCAAGGGTGTCTTTTTTCCCTCCTGTGTAGCCGCCGGGGTCTGTTCGCGAACCCGCGCTCATCTGGGACGCGCCGATGTGCAGAAGCCGGTTCCGGAGGCCCGCGGGCTCTCTTGTGGTTATGACGAGCCCGGCGGACGGGACGCTAAGGCGGAATACCGCGGCGATTTTCATGAAGTCTTCGTCCGATACCGGATAAGGCGCTCCGGCGAAGGCCATATCTTCGGCCGGCCTGAGCCGGGGGATGGATATCGTGTGGGCATGAGTCCCGTATTTTTCATAGAGGTGCATGGAATGGGCGATGGTCGCGAGGCAGTCGAATTTGTAGTCATAGAGGCCGAGGAGCGGGCCTATGCCCACGTCTTGAAAACCCGCGTCAATGGCCCTGTCCATGCAGTCGAGCCTGTAGTCGAAGTCTTTTTTCGCGCCCCAGGGATGCGTCTTTTCATAGGCCGGCCTGTAGTAGGTCTCCTGAAAGGCCTGATAGACCCCGGCCCCGGAGGCCTTGAGCTTGCGGAGATCGTCAACGCTCACCGGCGGCGCGTTTAAGTGGATAATCCTTATCCCGGTGTTTTCGTAGATGGCCCTCACGCATGAGACTATGTAATCGACGCCCCAGCGCGGGTCTTCGCCGGTGACGAGGAGCGCGCGTTTGAAGCCCATCTCCTCGAGCGCCCGCGCCTCGCGCACGGCCTCAGGCACGGTCAGGGCCTTTCTTGCGACGGTCTTGTTGGCGCTCCTGAAGCCGCAGTAAACGCAGCCGTTCGTGCAGTGGTTGGAAAGATAAAGCGGCGCGAAAAGCACCACCCGTTTTCCGAAGACCCGTTCCTTTATCTCTCCAGCCTTCCCGTAAAGGGCCTGCAAGGCCTCCTCGCCGGTTACGGACAGGAGCGTTGCGGCGTCTTCGAGACCCAACCCTTCTCCGGCGGACGCCTTCTCGAGTATCGAGGCGACGTTCGCAAGCGACGGGTCGGCGTTCTTTATCAGTTCCTCTATTTTGACGGCGTCTATCTTCATCTGTCGATGTTTTCCCGAAATACAAAAAGCCGCCGGGAGGCGGCTATATTCCAGACGAACGGGGCTGGCATCCCGCTCATGTTCAAACGCCGCTTCCCTACGCTGGCATTAACCAGATCAGGTCGTCAGGGTCTTCTCCACCGAGAACTCTCAGCCCTTCCGGACTCCCCTACCGTTATTTT
>JAKAIQ010000254.1 GCA_021825035.1 Deltaproteobacteria bacterium
GAATTGTTCGCCTGCGATGCCTGCGGCACTTCCCTGCCCTGAGCGGATATGCCTGCGCCCGAGCCGATGGAACGCTCGCCGATGCGATACCCGACAATGCCAAATACGGCAATAAGACCGGCAACGCCGCTCGCGATTGCAATATTCCTACTGCGCAAATCCATAACCGCCCATGTCAATCGTCAGTCATCCCGGCGCCGCCGAACCTTTGATCGATTGTCGCCCGTATCGTCTTAACGTCTTTCCCCTGATCGTGAAGTTCCCGGGCAAAAAGCGCCTCATTGATGCAGATATCGCAATTCTTGGCGTGTTCGGTAACGTAGCATGTAAGGAGGCTCTTGTGCCCGAAATGTTTCTTGCATTCACAGTAGCAATGCAGGCTGTCAAGCACCTCCGGCATGTCTTTAGCCGCCCTGTAGGCCTGCGCCGTTGCGCCGCTAAAATTCTCCGGCGGAAGCGTCTCCCGCGTCTCGCCTCCCCTCAGCGATGATGCGGAACCGACACCTGAACCTTCCGAGCCTCTGCCGCATGACACTAAAAAAATTACGCCTAAGATCAAAAGACCGGGCATTGTCGCCGCATACAACTTCTTCACAGCAATATTTCTATCCTGCCGTCGACAACCTGGATTATTTCCAACCATGATTGAAATCATAACAAAGAAATATTAAAACTGAATTAACAACAGATTAGTAATTGTTTAATACCGATTTCTATAATCTTCATCTTGACATCCGAGATGCCTCGCCACCATTACCGCGGTAATGCCGCCTCCGGAAACACAGGCATCCGGCGGGGCCTTGCCCGTCAAAATTTTTTTTGCAAGATCGCGGCATCCCGGCGTGCCGCAAGCGCCGCAATTTGCGTTAGGCAATATGGCGGCAAGCCTATCTATGGCTGGTTTTAGAGCGCGATCCCTCTTTTTCCTGTAATGAAAAAGGAGTATTAGAGAAAGGGCCGCGACTCCGGCGGATATAAGAACAAACAATACCTCATAAGCCATTCCGTGTAAACTCCGAATTCTCTCAAAGATAAGATTTTTTACGGCTGCCAATCAACTTTTATCTGCCGCTCAGGATTCCTCTTAAGAAGTAGAATAGAGGAATAATTATCCCCAAAAAAACCAAAAGTACGCTGAGAGCCGTAATGGGAAGCACCGATTGCGAAGCCCCTTCGGCGCCGAGCGCCGGGGTCCTGTATCCCATGATGATCCATGACACGGGATAAAACAAGCCTCCCACGCCGATACATGCGGAAGCCAGCGTCTTAACCTTCGGAGGAGCATCTACTAACGCTGTCAGAAGGGATACGATGAGCGTAAGAGTGCCGAGACCCATGGCATGAAGATGACCTTTGGTAAGTCTTTCCCTGGCTTCATTCAGAAGAGGGTCATTCCCCTCTCCTGCCCCTTTAATCAGGCCCTCCGTTCCCGCTTTTCCATGCTCCGTAGTCGCTTCCGTGCTTTGTCCGCCATCGGTATCTTTCATGTGTCCCATATCATTCATGCCCTGCATACCGTGAGAATGAGCGGGCCCGGCCATGATGACGAATTTATCCTCAAGCGCGGCCCTGGCGCTCGCCTCAAGCGCCTGCTGGATGCGGTCATTATTTACGGTAATGTACATCGCCCAGGATATTCCGAATAGCAGGCTAAAGAATCCAAGCAGCAGGCCTATGCCGACAGGCTGCAAAACTTTTTGCATTTTTTTAATGCTCCTTTATCGTGTTCGTTTGTCAATCGCCCAGCGGCATTTCCTCGAGACGCACTTTTATTGCTACCGGTCTTCGATTTCTTATTACTTCAAGCGTTATTGCCCGGCCTATCTCAAGTCCATCCACGATATCGTTCAGGTCATCCATGGATTTAATTTCTCTGTTATCCAATGATACTATAAGATCACCGCCTGACGCCACAAGGAGATTACCCAGCCTGAGTTCGCCGGTCATCCCATGAAGTCCGGCCTTTTCCGCCGGACTTCGCTTCAGCACCTCGGCTACGAGCACGCCCGCGGAAGGGAGATTCAGGTCGGCGGCTTCGGCGGAATCTATGGTCTGTCCCTTTATGCCGAGCCATGGCCTCGAAACATACCCCTTATTGACGAGCTGGGGGAGGACAGTCTTTACAGTATTGGCCGGTATCGCAAACCCTAACCCTACGCTTCCGCCGGCCGGGCTGAAGATAGCGGTATTGATCCCTATCATCTTGCCGCTGCTGTCTAAAAGGGGGCCGCCGGAGTTACCGGGATTTATAGCAGCATCCGTCTGTATTATCCCCCTTATTAGCCTTCCGTTCACGGCCCTCATCGTCCTGCCGAGCGAGCTTACTATCCCCACCGTAAGCGTCTTTTCAAGGCCGAAGGGATTTCCTATGGCAAGCGCTTTCTGGCCCACCTTCAAAGAAGAAGAATCGCCGAAGGAAATCGGCTTGAGCCGGTTTTGCGGAGCTTTTATCCGTATTAGAGCGAGGTCGTCACCAGGGTCCGTGCCGGTCACCTCCGCCTTGAAGCGACTCCCGTCAAAAAGGGTTACATCAAGGCTTCTGGCCCCCTCGACGACATGATAGTTCGTAACGATGTGTCCGAGCCTGTCGACAATAACCCCCGAACCGGCTCCATTCGAGGGCACCGGGTCATAAAAAAAGTCATATGATACGGTTGTTGACACGATATTTACGACAGAGCGGTTTGCATCCTCATATATCTTGATGTTAGACGCCTCGTCGGAAGACAGCGCATAAAGACGGCGCGGATCAAGCATGGAACAAAATACAAGAAAAAGAGCTGCAGGCAATATGAAAAACAGCAATCTTCTGCCAACTTTGCAATACACCTGCGCAAGAAAAGCCATATCTCAACTACCGGGCTTTAAGCCGCCTTCCGCGAATTTTGCATAATGATTATTCATATCACAAAGCAGGATAGTTCGTCAAAGGCGGGGTTTTAAATAAAG
>JAKAIQ010000255.1 GCA_021825035.1 Deltaproteobacteria bacterium
TTCCTTGAGTCGTAGATTAAAAACGGAGCCCTCGGGTCCCTGTCCCTCGGTTGTCCAAGGCCGCCTGGATTTACAAGGTAGTTAATCCCTTTCGTTATCTTGAGTGTGGCGTCAAGGTTTAGGATTCCCGATCCCTTGACCTCGAGATATGAAATGGCTACGTGCGTATGGCCGAAGAAACAGATATTTGTCTTGTCTGTTTCCCTGAGGAGCTCGAAGTTCCTCAGGGCGTCTTTTGCCCCAAGTATGTACCGGTCGGTATCGTTAACCCATCCATGCATGGCGAGGAATTTGTTGTCAACGAGAAGGCTGCGCGGCAGATTTCGTAAAAAATCACGGTTCTCCGAGGTAAGCGACTTCCTTGTCCAGAAGATGGCATTGGCCGCCAGAAGATTGAAATCCTCCGGCTCTTCGAGTCCGGCTGCCCTTGAGTCATGGTTCCCCATTATGCATATGACTTCTTTTTCCTTTACCAGATCAATACACTCGTTCGGGTTGGCGTTGTAGCCTACGATATCGCCGAGACAAATGACCTTGTCAACGTCAAGGGTGTCGATTTTTTCAAAAAAAGCGGTAAGCGCCTCAAGGTTGGAGTGGATGTCTGAAATGACGGCGTAGCGCATAGTTATGAGTGACGAAAGTCAAGATCTTCAGATTGTGCTTCACCGCTGAGCATGACGTTAAACATATGTGGATCCCCGAAGGCATGTTTCGTGTCAGTGGATGGTTCCTTTGGCTTCCTCCCCTTCAAAGGAGGCCATTCCGTTCTGAAACGGGTCGCTTGTAAATCTCTCCCTGCAATTCTTGCAAAGTATGAAGATCAATTCCCTGGACACATCTTCTTCAAGGGTCTTTGCATCGATGTTTTCAACGGCATCCAGCAGTTCGTTAAGCCCCTCCTCGACGTCTCCATCGTATTCCTCCAGATAGCCGTCGAAGTCCGCGAAACTCCTTATCTCTATTACATATTTAAGGGCTCCCTTGGGAAGCTCCTTCCTGCAACTGTGGCATCTGATTTTCCGCATCTCATAGCCTTTCGCAGGTGAAGAGGCCGCCCTGCAAACAGACAGGGCTTGCCCTTGCGCATTACCGCCTGCGCCTTTAAAAAAATGTCGCATGTAGAACGTCTTTCTACATGCAATAGCTAAATAGTAACCTCAAAGAAGCAGCTTGTCAAATTAAATAGGAGTATGTTAAATTTGAATCCATGCCGAACTACGATATGATCCTTTCCAGAAATTCGTATCTCCTTTCTGTGGAAATGCATCTGTTCTGGTCAGTGGCAATCCTGTATGGCCTTTCTTTCCTTCTCTTTATCCTGTATGTGCTTATGCGCAATACCCCGATCGGGAAAGCCGCCACTTTTATCATGTGGGTAGCCGCGGTTTTTCATGCAAGCTTGATACTTCTGAGGACCTTCGAGGCCGGAAGAGCGCCTTTTCAGACGCTTTATGAAAGTCTGTCCTGGTTTTCCTTCTCCGCTACGATTACATATCTTTACGTCTCCAGTAAATGGAAAGGAATTTACGTGCCGGGTTTTTTTGTATCCGGGCTTTCCATGGGATCATGTCTTTACGCGCTTCTCTCAAGGTCGCCGTCCGTTGAGCCTCTGGCGCCCGCGTTAAGGAGTTATTGGTTTGAATGGCACGTGACGCTGGCCTTTTTTTCATATGCCGTGTTTATAGTAAGCGCGGCAATTGAAGCTACGTACCTCATAATTAAACCTCTCCTCATCAGAGGATTTGCAGATGGCTATGGCTTTGCGCTGGATACCCTGGAAGATTTTCATTCATCTTCTTTCAGGCTTGTAATATTCGGCTTTCCGCTCCTTACGTTCGCTATCTTTTCCGGGGCCGCCTGGGCCAATGAGGCATGGGGCAGGTACTGGAGCTGGGATCCCAAAGAGACCTGGTCTCTCATAACATGGACGGTATTTACCCTGTATCTTCACGCAAAGAGAGTCCCCCGGCTAAACGGGCTTCCGGCCTCTATCTTTAATATTTTAGGCTTCGCATGCATGATGATGACATTCCTCGGCGTAAACTGGTTGGCAAAACTCCTCGGCATACCGAGCCTGCATGTTTATGCCGTATAGCTAACGTCTTTTATGACCATTATCCCTCAAAGAATGGAAACTCTTCGCCGGTCTTCGCAGTCGCAGAATATCCTAAAGTCCATCCTGAGTTATATTTATAAGAAATTAAGCTCCATCGTCACGTCGATCTATATACTTGGAGCGATGGCGCTTTTTTACATGATAGGGACCATATTCCCTCAGGGCGAAAACATAGACGATTACGTAAAAGCAGGCGGAAAGTACATTTTCTTGGTACGGCATCTCAATCTTCTCGATTTGTTTTCATCCGCCATATTCCTCGTTCTCGCGGCATCGCTTCTTCTAAATCTGATCGTATGCTCGTATGCAAGATATCCCGCGCTTTTTACGTCATCGGCATTTTCAAATACATTCGAGCCGACAAGCACGTTCTGTTTAACCCAGGACATGAAAGATGCCGTGGCGGAAGTCAAGACGATTCTAACGCATGAACTGGGATTCAGACCGGTAACGGAGAAGAAAGATGCCTGGACCGTCATGGAAAAAGGCCCCAGAATTTCATATAGATGGCTTACATGGATATATCATGCAGGCATAATAGTCTGCTTTGCCGGGATTCTTCTTACCTATCTCTTCGCGTTTGAAGGCGATCTGACGCTTAAACCGCATGTGGTCTCGGCTTTTTCTCCTGACGGGAGCGGACGCATAAATGGCCTCTTCCAATCGCGCGGCGGCCCCGCAGGTTTCAGCCTTCTACTTGTCGATTTCATACCCGAGTACACTCAGTCCCCGCACCTTGATTATCCCAAGAACAAGTTGTCAAGGCTGGCGGTCGGGCTCGGCTGGAAGACGCCGTATTACAGGACGAGAT
>JAKAIQ010000256.1 GCA_021825035.1 Deltaproteobacteria bacterium
TTTGCTTGCGCCGTGCGCACCAGTTGGTGTAGTAGATCCACTCGGATATGGTCGGGAGCCTCACCTCCGCGCCGAGGGCCTCCAATTTTCCGACGAGGTTTTCGTTGCTGAAGCGGTTGTTCCTCACGTATATCTCGCCGACGACGCCCACGACCGGCTTCGAGCCAGGCTCGTGGACGGGGATCCTCTTGAACGCCTCCTTCGCGGCCTTGAGTTCCTTTTCGGGGAACCGCTTCTGTCTTATGGCGTCGCAGACGCTATTGATGCTGTCCCAGTAGGCCTTCTCGCTCTCTCCCTGATTTTTTTCATAGGGCCTCACCTCGCGTAGCCTCTTTTCGAGGAGGTCGGCGGAGGCTATGCCCCACCACGCGAGCCTCGGGAAGTTCCCGCCGGCCGCGCCAAGCTCTTTATAGAAGTTGCCGTCCTGGTCAGGGGCGAATACCGGGACGTTCTTATACCCGATCTCGTCAAGGACAAGCCTGTGGTAGCGGTTATACTGGCCGAACCTGCAAGGGCCGTTGCCGGATGGCATGAAGAAGGCCGACCTTTCGGGGTCGAACCCGTCCTTTTTCGCAATCTTAACCATGTCTCCGGTCGTAAGTATGCACGGGTAGCACTCGCGCCCCGATGTATAACGCCTGCCCCACTTGAGCGATTCGTCGTCGGGCATCGGCATGACCTCGGCGTCTATGCCGCAGGCCTGGAAAGCCGCGGCTATGGCGTGCGCGCCGTCGGCCATGTACGGGAGGTAGATCTTTTTCTTGAGGTTCGTCCTTACAAGGACGGTCTTGTCCTTCTTCTGCGGCCTTGTCTTTCCTTTGGTGTTCCGGATGGAATCCAGGAACGCCTCGCACCGGGTTATGGCCCCGGCATCAGCCGAGTGCTCGTCTATCTCGAGTTGCAGGAAGGGCTTTCCTGCCGACTGGTCTTTGTAGAAGTGAGTTATGAGCGAGTCCGGCCCGCACCCGAAGTTCGTTATGTACACGGCGTATAGCCGCGGGTCGTCCCGGAGTATCCGGGTCGTGGCGAGTATCCTCTGGCCGCTCTTCCAGTACATGTCCGCGGCGAGCGTATCGTCTACCGCCTCGTCTATGGGGAGCATGTCGTATGGGATGGCGATGGTGCCCATGGCGCGGAGTTTTTGCGGAAGCTCAAGGTTTATGCCTGAATCCGTTGTGTTGTAAGCCCTCCCGACTATGACGAGGGCCGTGTCCTCGGGCTTCAAGCCGTCTACGACCTCTTTGCCGCGTGAGAGAAGCCTTTTCTGGAACTCATCGTTCGCCTCGAAGGCGGCCTTCAAGGCCCTGTCCACCTCGGCCTTGTTCTTCCCGAGGGTTTTCCCGAAGTCGTAGAACTCTTTCTTAAGCCCGGCCTCCCGCTGGTTGAAGTGGAATACCGGGGCCAGGACCTCGATGCCCGCTTTCTTGAAGTCGAAGGCCGATTGCGTCAGGTACGGTATCGTCTGGACGTAGGGGCAAAGGACCGTATGCTGGTGGCCGGGTTTGGCCGGTTTTAAATTAACGATACTCGGGAGGAATACCCTCTTTACGCCTTTTTCAATCAGCTCGTTAACGTGGCCGTGAGCGACCTTTATGGGGAAGCACGTCTCGGTGACTATCTTTTCGATGCCGTTCTTTATGATGTCCTTGTTCGTGGGGGAGGTGAGGTGGATCCTGAACCCCAACTGGTCGAAGAAGGCCTTGAAGAACGGGTAGAGCTCGAACATGAAGAGCATCCTCGGCATGCCGATTACCGGGGCGTCCTTTCCGGCAACTTTACCGGTGTACGACGAGAAAAGTATCTTTTCCCTGTCCTTGTAGAGGTCAGGGAGATGCGCGAACCGGGAGTCCTCCCGCTTAACGTCGTATTTCTCGCACCTTCCGCCGTAATAGAGCGGGGCCTCGCCCTCCATGACGACCTTGCGGACATTGCAGACGTTCGAGCAGTCGCGGCACTCGAAGCTCTGAAGCTCGTATTTTCTTTTCGAGAGGTCAAACCCCTTGAACTTCGTCTTCGCGGCCGGGTCCATCTCCCTCATGGCGAGTATCGCCGCCCCTATGGCCCCCGTGACGTCGTGGTTCTCCGGGACCTTTATCGGTTTGCCCGTGACCTGGCCGAAGGCCGCCACGACACCGAGATTCGCGGCCGTTCCGCCCTGGAAGAATATCCTGTTTCCGATGCGTCTGTCGCCGACGACCCTGTTAAGGTAATTATGGACTATCGAGTACGAAAGGCCGGCCACGAGGCCGTCTTTTTCGACGCCCCTTTGCTGGTAGTGGACCATGTCGGACTCGATAAAGACCGTGCACCGCTCGCCCATGGGCGGCGGGGCTGAGCATCCGAGCGCGAGGTTGCTGAACTCGCCCTTTATGCTTATGCCGAGCCTTTCGGCCTGCTCTTCAAGGAAAGACCCCGTCCCGGCGGCGCAAACCTTGTTCATCTCGAAGTCGACGACGACACCGTCTTTAAGGGCGATGTATTTGGAGTCCTGCCCGCCTATCTCGAAGATGGTGTCGACCTCCGGGTCTATCGCGACGGCGGCGGTCGCCTGCGCGGTTATCTCGTTTCTTATTACGTCCGCGCCGATGAAGTCCCCGGTAAGATACCTACCGGAGCCGGTCGTGCCGACGCCTATTACGTTTACGAACTGTCCGCATTCCTCGGAGACCTCGAGAAGCCCCTTCCTTACAGCTTCGAGGGGGCGGCCCGCGGTTGCGAGGTACCTCTTCGTGATGAGCTTCTGTTCCTTATCGATGAGGATGACGTTCGTTGAAGTCGAGCCCACGTCAACGCCTAAATAGGTATCTATTTTTAGTCCGGGCGTAAAGACGTACCCTGTCCTCGATACGTTCTGGGACGGGTGGCTTTCGGGGCGGACGAGCTTATCAAGCGACCTGTCGTTCTTCCGGCCCGA
>JAKAIQ010000031.1 GCA_021825035.1 Deltaproteobacteria bacterium
GATCTATGCAGTTACGAGGCTTGTCCTGGAATTGCATAGATACAATTACCTTATCTGGCATGAGGAGGATAAGGCCCGAAGGACGAATGCGCGGAGCCTTGAAATTGCGGCGGTGAAGCGCAATATCGACCGGCTTAATCAGAAAAGAAACGACTCGATTGAGCGCGTTGACGAGTGGCTGTTAAAAAACAGTTTTGGACATCTCGCGGACCTCGATCTGCCTATGAGGACCGAAACTCCGGGCAGCGCATTTGACAGGCTGTCCGTATTGGCCCTCAAGGTCTTCCATATGGAGGAACAAACGGAGCGGGCAGACGTCCAACAGACGCACATCAATGCGTGCAGGGACAGGCTTCGAATCCTCCGCCGACAGCAAATGGATTTGCGCGAGTCTTTACAAGCGATGCTTTCAGACCTTGCCGGGGGGAAGATCCGGATGAAGGTATACAGGCAGTTCAAGATGTACAATGACCCTGATTTAAACCCCGAGATTTACGGGAATAAAGAGTAGAACGGCAAAAAATAACGCGGGAGGAGTTTATGCATCTCATTCATAGAAAAACGTGCCGTGTTTGCGGTTCACCGGCTCTTACGAAGGTGATTGATATAGGCGAGCAGTTTTTGCAGGGGTCTTTTGTCAAGCCGGGGAAGGAGATACCGCCTATGAGGAAGATAGCTACTTCCCTCGTGCGCTGCGACCCTACCATCGATGAAACCGCGTGCGGGTTACTTCAGATGGCTCACTCGGTGCCTCCTCAAGTCCTATATTCCGCCTACTGGTACAGGTCTGGCACAAATCAGACGATGCGCGATCACCTGAAAGAGATAACCGAGGAAGCCAGGGCGCTTATTGACAAGGCGGAGGCCCGCGTACTCGACATAGGCTGCAACGACGGCACGTTGCTGCGTTATTATCCGGACGCCTACATCAAGTTCGGCGTCGACCCTTCCGACGTAGCGTCTGAAATACGCGGCGGCATCAAGGTGATTCAGGACATCTTTCCCTCGCAGCAACTGTTGATGGAGGCAGGCGCCGGGAAGTTCGACATCGTCTCCTCGATTGCGATGTTCTACGATCTGGAGGATCCCGTCGGATTTGTCAGGAGCATCAAAAATATTCTTTCAGAGAGCGGAGTATGGGTTTTTGAGATGGCTTACATGCCTTCAATGCTTAAACTCAATTCATACGACACCATCTGCCATGAGCATCTGGAGTATTACAGCCTTGCCGTGATCGAATACATTCTGAGAAAAACCGGGATGAAGCTCATAAGGGCTTCCCTGAATGACATAAACGGAGGGAGTATACGCTGTTATGCGACACATGCGGGAAATTTTAAACATGGCGACGCAGTTTCGCAGCAGACGCTGTCTGTGTTGCGAAGGGAGGAATTTGACCTTGAGCTAGATACCGACAAGCCCTATAAGAACTTTCAGGAACGGATCGAATCTCACAGGAGGGAATTAAGAGATCTCTTGAAAGGCCTTAAACGGGAAGGAAAAAGGATTCATATATACGGCGCATCGACCAAGGGGAATACCATATTGCAATGGTGCGGTATCGACAATACCATAGTCGATTACGCCGCCGAGAGGAATAGCGACAAGTATGGAGCAACAACCCTCGGCACCGACGTGCCGATAGTGAGTGAAGCCGAATCCCGCGCTATGAAGCCCGATTATTACCTGGTGCTGCCATGGCACTTTAGAAAGGAATTTATCGAAAGAGAAAGGGATATGCTCAATCAAGGCGTCGGACTGATCTTCCCTCTGCCGGAGGTCGAGATCGTCAGGCGTTAGTTTCAAATATGGCCGAAGGGAAGTTACAAACGATATCTGGATTGGCATAGATTGTCATACAGACAGACGATGGCGGCAAAAAGCTCGAAGCATCGAACAGGGATACAAATACGTGGCGCCATTCAATTATGGCTGCAAAGGTTGCAGGGGCCCCGGTCATATTTTCCACGGTTCGAGGATGCAAAAATGGAATGCGATGAGATTCTTTCATAATCTTTTTCCTTTTTATCTACGATGCCAGGTAAAGAAGATAGTAATTAATGGATTGATGAGCCATTTAATAAATAATAATGCCCTCTTCTCCATCATAGAAATAGAAACAATAAATAGATGCAACGGAACCTGCGCATTTTGCCCGGTCAATTCAGAAAAAGACAAAAGGCCCTTTGCGAAGATGGAGGAATCACTTTTCCGGAAGATCATCGATGAGCTTGCCGGTCTGGATTATTCAGGTCTTCTCGGCCTTCAATCCAACAACGAGCCTTATCTGGACAAGCGTATCATCGGCCGAATAGCCCATGCGCGGAGGATGTGCCCGAAATCGTTTATCTATATGTATACCAACGGAACGCTGCTGGATATGGAAATGCTTGTGGAGTCAATCGATGCCGGCTTAAGCTTCGTGACTATAGATAATTATAATGATGAATTAAAGCTCAATGACAACATAAGAAAGATCGTAAATGAACTCGAATCTCCGCAATATGCCGGATATAGCGATAAGGTTCTGGTTTCCGTAAGGAAAAGAAATGAAATATTGTCTAATCGTGGAGGAACGGCACCCAATAAGCCCCCTGAGGAATACAGGCTTTATCGTCATTTTAGAAACGCAGGCTGTCTTCTTCCTTTTAAACAGATTGTTGTAAGACCAACTGGAGAGATCAGTCTTTGCTGCCAGGACGCGCTTGGACAGGTCACTATGGGTGACGCCAAAATGCAGGGACTGAAGGAGATATGGGATGGGCCTCTATACAAAGAACTAAGGGAGAGGCTGTTAAAAAGAGGAAGAAAGGATTTGTTGGTTTGCAGAGTTTGCGACGATCCGGCCGTGACTAAAAGCGATCTTAAGATGTTTCTGCGATTGATATATAAAAAACTTTTGCCCTGCTCCGGTAAAAGGCCGGTCATGGCTTGACGGCTCAAACGCAGACTCAAAGGCGGGTAATGGTCGCGATACCCGTTCTTTTGACAGGCGGCACCGAAGTACAGACGTTATCCATGGTGCGCGTCCTGAGAACCGCCGGGTACATTGTTACCGTCTGTTGCTATTATGAGTTCGACCAATCCATGGTGGTAAGGTTTGAAGAGGCCGGAGCGGAAATCGTCCTGTTCAAGTTAGACCGTTCCGGGTACAAGCATTTTAAAATAATCGAATTGATCCGGCGACTGGTCGCGGTTATTAAAGAGCTTGATCCGGATATAATCCATGTTCAATACGTCGCACCCGGCCTCCTTCCAATTATTGCCGCAAGGATAGCACGCGCGCCGACCGTATTTTCTACCGTTCATATCGCCGGAAGAACCGCCTATGGCTGGAAGGCGAAGATTCTTCTGCGCATCGCAGCCGCGCTTGCCACCTCATTTTTCTGCGTCTCTAAGGGCGTGGAAGATTTCTGGTTCGGCGATAGCAAGGTGTTTCATCCCGGAGACGCATGCAAGGGCCGAAAGCACTTCACCATCTACAACGCAGTTGATGTATCAGCCATCGAAGAGGCGGTCGATGGCATGCCGCACGATAAACTCAGAGATTCGCTTGGAATCGAAGGAAGGCCCGTAATAGGTGTTGTCGGGCGACTTGCGTATCAGAAAGGGCACGCTATCCTGCTCGACGCGATCGCCGAGATGGCGGGGCTGGTCCCCGGCGTTCTCCTCCTTGTCATAGGCGATGGCCCTCTCCGTGGTGAACTCGAACGCAGGGCAAAGGAACTCGACATAGGGGGGCATGTCCGCTGGCTCGGAACAAGAGGGCAGGAGGAGGTTTTTAAATTGTATGGAGCAATGGACGTGCTGGCAATGCCTTCGCTCTATGAAGGTTTTGGGCTAACGGCAGCCGAGGCGATGGCCGCCGGGCTTCCCGTCGTCGGCACCAGTGTTGATGGATTGTCGGAGGTTATCGAGGACGATTTAACCGGTTATATTGTGCCGGCCGGAGACAGCCGCGCCCTGAGCGAGGCATTGCTCGGGCTTTTGACGAATGCGGGGCTTAGAAAAGAAATGGGAGAAAGGGGCAGATTGAGGGTTAAAAAGTTGTTTTCAATGGAAAGGCTTAACCAATCCCTAATTGCGGCATATGAATTACTCTCCGGAAAGTCATGAATAATGGCGGAACAATAGATATTTCGGTCGTCATGCCGCTTTATAATAAGGGGGCCGAAGTCGGCCGCGCCATCAGATCCGTCATGGCGCAAACCGTTTCAAACTTTGAGATCATTGTCGTGAACGATGGTTCAACCGATACGGGACCCGACGAGGTCCGCAACATAAGGGACTGTCGCATCCGCATCATCGACCAGCGAAATGCTGGCGTCTCCGTTGCCCGTAATCGCGGGATAGAGGAGGCTCGGGCCGATTTTATCGCTTTTCTTGATGCCGACGATGAATGGAAGCCGGATTTCCTTGAAACCATAATGCGGTTACGAAGGGATTTCCCGACATGCGACGTGTTTGCAACGGCCTATTACTATTCCACCTCTGCCGGCGGGATGCGGCCGATATTCTTCAGCACGATGCCCGACAGGATGTGGGAGGGGATCGTGGACTTCCATTTTGCCATCAATTCCGAATTCGACCCGGCAATAAGCTCCTCGGCCATAGCAGTTACAAAAAAGGCGATAAGTTCCATCGGAGGATTCCCTCTCGGCATCACCTTCGGCGAGGACCTCCTTACCTGGGTAAGGCTTCTCTTGAATTACGATATCGCGTACTCCACTCACCCGTGCTCGATATACTGGATGCCATCATCATTCCGGGCAGACCGTATACCCCAGTCCCCAGACTTCATCGGCCATGAGCTGGAGCGTCTTATGGGAGGCAGCGATATCTCGAGGTCGAACGAATTAAGGGAAGCCGCCGCCAACTGGTATCGAAGGCGCGGTATCATGCATGTATTGTTTGGAGAGAAGAAGAAGGCGCTGGATGAGATACATAGAGCCATCCAAATCCAGGGCCCGAACCTCGACTTGCGGCTCCTTACGGCGATATCAAAGATGCCGATGCGGGTCGCCGCGGTATCGTTATGGCTTCTTAAGCATGTAAAAGCGCTAAGGCGAAATCTCGTATCGCTTGGGCAGTCGAGTTCCTATATCTCGAAAAATCCGGCTTACCGGCTGCATCCACCGGCGGCGTTTCGCCGGGACGGCGCAGTGCCGCTTTTTTCGGTGATCGTGCCACTTTTCAACAAGGAGTCCGACGTCAGCAGGGCCATCGGCTCCGCCCTTTCCCAGACCGTCGGAGACTTCGAGCTTATAGTCATAAACGACGGTTCGACGGATGCAGGTCCCGACATAGTGCGGTCCATCGAAGATTGCAGGATTCGCGTTATAGATCAAAAAAACGCTGGAGTCTCTGCCGCACGCAACCGTGGGATAGAGGAGGCCCGGGCTGGGCTTATCGCCTTCCTCGACGCGGACGACGAATGGAAGCCGGATTTCCTCGAAACAATTTTGCGCTTGAGGAGCAAGTTCCCAACCTGCGACGTTTTCGCCACCAACTACTTTTTTTGCCGAAAAGGGTATCGCAGCCGCCCGGCTATTATCAAAGGTATAGCCGATGGGTTTGGAGAGGGGGTGCTTGAGGATTATTTTACGATAGCGTCCAATTCAGAGCCGCCGCTCTGGACTTCAGCGCTGGCCGTGACCGGAGACGCGATAAGGTCGACGGGAGGATTTCCGGTCGGGGTGACAGCGGGCGAAGACCTCCTTACATGGGCGAGGCTCGCGTTAAGGTATAAAATCGCCTATTGCGCGCAGGCGAAGGCATGCTTTTGGGGGCCGGTAGGAGTTCCTGACCGGCCGAAGCGTACGCCGGACATCCATGATGTCGTCGGCGGGGAGTTTGCGCTGATTGCCAGGAGCGTTGATCCTTCAAGGGCTGTGGCGTTGAGGAAATACATCGCCCTCTGGCACAGGATGCGGGCCGTCGTTTTTATCCAGTTCGGTGAAGGGCAGAAGGCCGCCTGTGAGATAAAAAAGGCGGCGGATTATATCGGGATGAGTCCAAAGCTCTATCTTCTTTTCACCATAGCCGCGATACCAGGGGCTTCTTCCATGGTATTCAAGGTCTTCCAACGGGCCAACGCGTTATGCAGGTTTATAACAGCGCGCTGAGGCGTGCGAGATATGAAAATAGCGAAAAAAGCCGGCGCGCGCCATTGCCCATTCTCTTATGGGCTGTTTCGGTTTTTACCCTCATCTCATGCTTCGGCGGTGAAGGATTCCTCGGTTTTCAGGCGGCTGGTTTCGGATGGGTCGTGCCGTTCGTGTTGGCCCTTTTTGTTTTGATAAGCAGGATGGACAACGGCGTACGGTTCCCTTTCTACATCTGGTTGCCGTGGATATTGCTCGTCATGATTCATCTTAGCGTTGCCGATACGCCGCATGCGTTGCAAAGAAG
Source organism: Deltaproteobacteria bacterium (assembly GCA_021825035.1). Taxonomy (GTDB): domain Bacteria; phylum Desulfobacterota; class GWC2-55-46; order GWC2-55-46; family GWC2-55-46; genus JAKAIQ01. Next base: position 6,412 of record JAKAIQ010000031.1, read on the forward strand.
CGTTATGATGCTCAGTCCTATCGCCGTCGGCATGGCCGTTTCGAAGTTTTCCGCGGGGGAGGGGGAGATTGAAGCGTTCGTGAGGCTATGCCGGTATACGGCGGCGGGACTTTTTGCGATAGTGGTGATGAAAACCGGCATCGCCCGCACCGGTACCATGCCTATGGCGACCGCGCTTGCTGCCGAGGCTATAACATCACTCCTCTTTGCGGTTTTTTTCGCGACCCGCTACGCGCTATGGGGCGGGAAGGCGATAGTGTGGTGGGCCGCTATGATTATGATACCTCTCCTTGCGGTTACGAGATCGGCCATTTTGGTCGCCGGGCTCTCCCTGCCCTTGACTTTTGCGCCGTTGAATATCTGGAAGAGGGCGCTCATCATCTCTCTGATGGCAATCATAGGCGTAAGCCTCTTTTATAGCGAAAGGATACAGCGAAAGATGTTCTATTCCGGCCATGGGACCTTTGCCGACATAAGTCTCGACAATCCGGATTTCAGGATGACCGGCAGGAATACCATCCTTAAAGTGATGAAGGCAAAGCTTTCGGAATCGCCATGGTTCGGGCATGGCGCCAACGCTTCTGAACCCCTTGTAAGGAGCATAACGTACGGGCTTACGCATCCGCATGACGATTGGCTGCGGCTTATGTATGACTATGGCTACGTCGGAACATTCGTATTTGCCGCATGCATGAGCGCGCAGATTCTGCATGCTTTCAAGCGGGCGAGGAGAAGCACCGGAGAAATTGGCGTCCTGTTTTACGTGGGCGCGGCGTCGTTCATTCCTTTCGTCATGCTCATGTTTACCGACAATATCATTATGTACGCCGCCTATTACGGCAACTTTCAGTTTACGATTCTCGGCATGGCGTATGCGGCGCAGGGCGCCGAAGACGACGTGAAGGCCGTATCTCCTCGGCGCTTCGCATAAATCCCGAAAATGCATATTGCCGTAATATGGCAGAGGTTTCTTCCTTATCATGCCGCGCGCATACGTCGGCTCAGGGAGCGCCTTGCCGGGACAGGCCATAAGCTGACGGCTATTGAAGTGGCGAGCCGGGATGCTTCATATGGATTCGATGTCGCCCGGCCGGACCGCATAGATCGTCTCTGCTGCTTTCCCGGAGTATCTTATCATGACCTCAAGGCGAGGGATATCCGTTCCGGAGTCCTTTCGGTTCTGGAAGAGCTGAAGCCTGACGTTGTTTTTGCGCCGGCCACCCCTTTTCCAGAGGGTATGGCCGCCGTATCATACCGGATGCGAAGCGGCACTCTGGCGATAATGATGGACGATGCATGGGAGCATACAGACCGCAGGGGAAGCGTCACTCGCCAAATAAAGTGTCTTATTCACCGTAACCTTGACGGGGCATTTATACCCGCACCGTCGCATCTTCCGTATTACACTGCGCTGGGATTTCCGGAGGATCGTATATTTTTCGGTGTAGACGTGGTCGATAACGACTATTTTGCCGAGATGTCGATGCGGGCGCGGCTTAAGGCGCCTGAGCTGAGAGAGGTCCTCGGAGTTCCAGCGGATTACTTTCTGTTCGTGGGAAGGATTCTGCCGAGGAAAGGCCTTGATACTCTGCTTGCCGCCTATATGGTTTATCGTTCAAAGTCAGTAAAGGAGCCGTGGGGCCTCACGATGGTCGGCGCTGGAAGCGGCATTGAAGACGTCAGGAGAAAGGCCGGCGGTATGGAGGGCGTAGTGTTCGCCGGGGCAAGGTTCGGCGACAGCCTCTGTCGATACTACGCTCTTGCCGGCTGTCTTGTCATTCCGAGCCTGTCAGACCCATGGGGGCTCGTCGTAAACGAAGGCATGGCCTCTGGACTGCCTGTAATAGTGAGCAGAGGATGCGGATCTGCGAAGACACTCGTACATGACGGCGAAAACGGCTGGACGTTCGAGCCGAGGGATGAAGAGGCGCTGGCCGGGTTGATGATTAAAATAAGCGGCTTGCCGGCGCAGGAGCGCATGAAGATGGGCAAGGAGTCTCAGGTCATCATAACAGATTGGTCCCTTGAACGGTTCGCGAGGGGAGTCTTGCAGGCCATTGAAGTGCCGAGGAGGCCTTCATGCGGCCTGATGGAGAATATGGCCGCGAGACTCTGGAACGGGAGGGTTAGGATAAATTGAGATGAAGGTACTTCTTGTTCACAACTTCTATGGCTCGTCGGCGCCGAGCGGCGAAAATACCGTTTTTCACGCCGAGGCCGAGCTACTGCTGCGCAACGGGCATGAGGTCATCGAGTTCACGAGGCAAAGCGACGATATCCGGGGGCGCGGATTCGTCGGAGCAGTGCAGGGTGGACTCAGCGCGCCGTGGAACCTGTTCGCCGAAAGAAAGCTCCGGCGTCTTTTGGAGCGTCAAAGGCCGCAGGTTATGCACGCCCATAACACATTCCCCCTGCTTTCCCCGGCTGTATTCCATGCGGCCGGGGGCCTGGAGACTGCCACGGTGCTTACATTGCACAACTATCGTACGTTCTGTGCGGCCGGTACACCCGTGCGCGACGGCATCGCCTGCACGGAATGCCTTGATAGGCGAAGCATCCTGCCAGCCATTAGATACGGGTGTTACAGGGGGAGCAGGATGGCTACGGTTCCGATGGCCGCCATGATAGGCATCCACAGGGCGATAGGCACGTGGCAGAGGCGCCTCGACGCCTTCATTGCTCTTACGGAATTCCAGCGGGACAGGCTCGTAAGCGCAGGCCTTCCGCAGGAAGCGGTATACATAAAGCCTCATTTCTATCCGAATCCTCCGGTGCCTGAGCCCTGGGATACGAGGGAAGATAAGGTCATTTATATCGGGCGCCTCGCCGCCTACAAAGGAGTGCACATCCTTATCGAGGCGTGGAAGATATGGGGAAATACGGCGCCGATGCTCGAGATAGTTGGCGACGGGCCGGAGAAAAAGGCCCTGGAGCGCATGGCGGAAAGGTGCGGCGGCAGGATATCGTTTACCGGGCAACTTTCTTTTTCCGAGACGCAGAGGCGTCTTGCCCGTGCCCGCCTTCTCATATTACCGTCAGTTTGCTTTGAAGGTTTTCCGATGGCGATACGCGAGGCCTTTGCCCTCGGCGTTCCGACAGCCGCCTCCCGCATTGGTTCCATCCCATGCATAGTCGCCGAAGGAAAAACAGGCGTGCTTTTTTCCCCCGCCGACGCGTTCGACCTCTTCCACAAGGCGCGTTTACTCTGGTCATCTCCCGAAAGGCTCAGGGCAATTGGGGCCTCAGCGCGCGAGGAGTTTGAGAAGAAATATACCGATTCCGCGAATTTCGACGCGTTAATGACGATATATGAAAGCGCGATGGAAAGGCGGCTAAGGAGGGCCTCTTAAGCGGTTTAAGGCAGAGGCGTCCGGATTCATCTACTGGGTGCCGCGGGTTACTGGCTGAAAGATCGTATATGGTCAAAAATATCGAAGCGATACTGGGCTACGATATCGCCACCATGTCAAAGGACGCATGCGTGGCGAAGATTTGCTCATGGATAGAATCCGGGGAGATGGAGATGATGAGGTACGTGGTTTGCGCCAACCCACACTCACTTGAAGTTGCGCGTATGGATGTCCTTTTTGACCTGGCCATGAAGGGGGCGGACATGATAATCCCCGATGGAGCCGGGGTTGTGGCCGCTTCGCGCCTGCTCGGGGGGAGCATCAGGCAAAGGGTGACCGGTTACGACATCTTCCTCGGAGTCAACAAGGGTCTGGACTCGATGGGAGGACAGAGGGTCTTTTTCCTCGGCTCCACCGAAGCGAATCTTAACGATATCAGGAAAAGGATGATGAGCGACTTCCCGAACGTGGCGGTGGCCGGCTTCTATTCGCCTCCATTCAGCGCCGAATTTGAGAAGGAGGAGAACGATGCCATGGTTGGCGCGGTAAACGCCGTCAGGCCGGACGTCCTCTGGGTAGGGCTTTCCGCTCCGAAGCAGGAGAAGTGGATCCACGCCAACAGGGACAGGCTCGATGTCAAATTTGCAGGAGCCATAGGCGCAGTTTTTGATTTTTATACGGGAAGGATAAAGCGTTCCCACCCGTTTTTCCAGAGAATCGGCCTGGAATGGCTTCCGCGTTTCATCCGGGAGCCTCGGAGGCTCTGGCGCAGGAATCTCGTCTCCAGCCCCAAGTTCCTTCTTAGAATAATCAGAGAAAGGCATAACCTTAAAGCGTGAGGCAGGATATTTTTCGATGAAAGGGAGTGAGCCTGTGAGAACCGCTTTGATTTTAGTCATCCTCGCCTGTTGCCTCGTTGCTTCGGGCTGCACACAGTACACCAACTATCCTTCCGGTACGGTAAGACTTGCGGAAAGTCCGGAGACTTCCGCGGTCGTGGAGAGAAAGGTCGAATACGTGCCAGCCCCGGTTGAGAAACTGGAGTACACGCCTCCATCGGAGTATCGTATCGGGCCGACCGATGTAATGATGGTAACCGTGGAAGGCGAGGGCGCGGCGGTTTTTGGCATTGCCCCGCCTCCAAGTGTTGCCGCGGCGCCCGGAGTGCAAACACCGGGGGCAAAGCCCATCGGCCATCAGGTTGATGAAAAGGGATATATCACGATTCCTCTCGCCGGGAGGGTCAAGGTCGGGGGGCTTACGGTCGGTGAGGCGCAGGAGCAGATTGAGAAGAAAATGAAGAAATACATAAAAGAGCCGTCAGTAATAGTAGAGATAACTCAGAAAAAGAGCCAGCCGATCTATCTTATCGGCCAGTTCAAGGCCTCTGGCGTGTATTATCTGGACCGGCCTACAAAACTCGTCCAGGGAGTAGCCCTCGGGAAGGGCCCGGATACTTCCGCAAACCTTCACCTGGCCCGCCTGGTGCGCGATAAAAAGATAGTCCCGGTCGACATCTACGCGCTTTTGCAGGAAGGCGACGTCCGCCAGAATATATGGCTCAAGGGCGGGGATACCATCTACATACCAGACGTAAAGGCTCGGAGTGTATTCGTCTTTGGCGCCGTGAAAACACCGGGTCAGGTGCTGATGCCGAGCGGCGGCCCGTTGTCTTTGCCACAGGCATTGGCTATCGCCGGATTGGACAGCACTCAGTATTACCGCTATGCGCGCATAATCCGTTCGATATCGACGACGAAGGGAGAATTGATGGTAGTGGATATAGACAAGATCATGAACGGAACGGCGGCGCCATTCATGCTCTCGGAGGGTGATATCGTGTACGTGCCGACAAGCCGCGTTGCAAACTGGAACGCGGCGCTCAATGATCTCCTGCCGACTCTAAACACTATCAGCGGGATCTTAACACCATACGTGGATCTTAAATTTATGGGAGGATTTTAATGGCGCCGGCCTCCGCCGAGTTGAGGAGTTCTTAACGGCAAGGGCCAGGTCAGGCGCAGTCCGTCTTGAATCGCAATTAAAAAGACCTGGGCTTTTTAGCGGGCGCCTATCATAAAGGAGGAAATCGACGTAGAATGACGGCATCAAATGAACGCTTCGGCGCGGGACGCGCACAAAAGAATCAAAAGAATCTCAAAGATTATATAGTCATCGTCCTCCGGCATTGGAAGATCTTCACCGTTTGTTTCCTTTCCGTTTTTCTCGGCGTGATGCTTTACACCTTTCATCTTCCGCGGATATATGAGGCCACAACGACGTTTCGAGTGGGCGAGGACAAGAGTGCCTCCGCCATGCCCTGGGCGCTCGCTATGAATGCTTCGAGCCCGGTGGACGCCGACATTGAGATGCTCAAGTCCCGTTCATACGCGGAGAGGGTGGCAAGGCTTCTGCAGCTCGACATCCGCATGGCGCCACGGATAAGGGCCGGCATGAGGCCGCGGGAGATCGGAAGGACTGGCATAATAAGCCTTTCATACAGAGACACATCACCGCGATTGGCGCGCAACGTGGCCAACGCCATGGTGCAGGTGTTCACGGAGCAGGAAGTGGCTCTAAAGAGCCAGGAGGCGGTGCACACCATGGAATTCATCTCCGACCAGTTAAAAAAAGTGCGGAAGGACATGGAGGAATCCGAAGACCGGTTGCAGGCCTACAAGGCTTCTTCGGGGCGCTACAGCCTCGACCTTGGCGCCACGAAAACGATAGATGCGCTCGCTGGAATAGAGGATAAGAAGGCCGAGATAATGCTTCTAAGGAAGCGGATAGAATTTTCAATCGCCTCTCTTGCCGCGGCGATAAGGGAAGGCAAGCCCTTTTATCCGAGCAATCCGGGCGAAGCGACGATGGCCGAAAAACTCTCCGAGCTCATCTCCAGGCTGGCGGCATTGAAGGAGGAGTATACCGAAGATCATCCACAGGTGCGTTACACGGAAGGGCAGATAGAATGGACGAGACAGACGATGCTCGGTTTCTATGACGCGAAACTGCGCGACCTTGAGCGCCAGGAGGCCTTCGAGTCCGGCCTCGAGCGGAAATACGAATCGGAATTGAGGAAACTACCCGTCGCCGAACGGCAGATAGCGACGCGTCTTCGCCGCGCGAAGATGAATACCGACCTCTACATTCTCCTCCAGCAGAAATACGAACAGATGCGGCTGGCAAAGGCGGCAACCGTCAGCAACGTCTATGTCATAGATTCCGCGCTCGTCCCTGATGCGCCCGTTGCCCCAAACAGGTTTAAAAACACGGTACTCGGCCTCTGGGGGGGCTTGTTAAGCGGAGTCGGGCTCGCGTTATTTCTTGATTATCTCGATGACACCATCAAGGACGAGGAACTGGCGAAGAGCGCGCTGGAGCTGCCGATTCTTGCGACCGTTCCACACATGCCCTTGAAAAAAGGAGGGGATGACGGGATTTCCCTCTGTACATACCTTGAACCCAAATCCGTATCATCGGAGGCATTCAG
>JAKAIQ010000032.1 GCA_021825035.1 Deltaproteobacteria bacterium
GATCCGTCTCGGCCCCGTCGTCGGTGACATAGACCTCGCCGTGCTGAAACGGACTCATGGTGCCCGGATCGACATTGATGTAGGGATCGAGTTTCTGGAGGGTTATCGAACGGCCGCGTGATTCGAGAAGGGCGCCGATGGAAGCGCTGGCAAGCCCTTTACCGAGAGAGGAGACTACGCCTCCGGTTACGAAGATGAATTTCGTCTTGATCTGCTTCTTTAAATCCATGATTGAATGGTGACAAAATAACGAACGCTTTGTATTTTAAAACTTATTCATTAACAAATGCATCTTGATATGATGCGCCATGCCATAACGGAGTATCAAAGAGGCGAAATATGATGGCATGAATCTTTTAAATTTGCTCGCATGGCTAATCGCAGACAGTCAGACACGCGCCTGCCAGACACTGTCTCCGGAATGGATCATGGATCTTACCTTCTCAAGGTCTTCCGGAGTATCGACAGAGATAGGGTTGCAGGCGGTCTCAACCACCTTTATCCTGAACCCGTTTTCGATAGCCCGGAGTTGTTCAAGATTCTCCATTTTCTCAAGGGCGGAAGGTTCGAGCCTTGAAAATTGCATAAGAAAATCCCTTCTGAAGACATAAAGACCCACATGCTTATAAGGGAGAAGGGCGTTCACCTTAAAAGGGGCGCTTCCGTAAGGTATGGGGCTTCTGGAAAAATATAACGCGAAGCCCTCTTTGTCTGTTACCACCTTGACGACGTTAGGATCGTGGTATTGCTCCTCATCCGTTATCCTTGTCTTGAGCGTACCCAAAAGAATATCCGGACAGTCCAGCAAAGGCCTTATGGCATCGTCTATCATGCGCGAATCGATGAGAGGCTCATCTCCCTGGATATTTACAACTATTTCGGCTGGAATTCCACTTATCGCCTCAGCGACCCTGTCGGTGCCGGACCTGAGTTCCTTCCCGGTCATGACGGCCTTACCGCCAAAGGATTTGACGGCTTTGAGAATGCGCTCGTCATCGGTCGCCACTATTATGTCGCTCAAGAGCAGCGAACCTTTTGCCCGTTCATAAACCCATTGGATCATCGGTTTTCCACCGATGCTTGCCAGCGGTTTCCCATTAAGTCTCGTTGATCCGAATCTGGCGGGAATAATCGCTACGATGTTCATTCCAGTAAATATATCAAATCCAACCTTTATGTCAATAGTCAACAACTCAAAAAACCTAATCAAAACAACAGACCAGAAGATTTTTAACCATTGACTTGAACCATGCCATATGCTAAGTTTTGTTTACCCTGCGTGAGTGATTGAATTGGCAGGCAAAATTATCGGAATATCACGGTTTTTTTCATGCCCCGTAGTAAAACTCGACCTCAAACGCTTCGAGATCGCGGACTTTAAGAGGCTTCCGATAGAAGTTCATTGATTCGATTTGCCGGAGTGGTGAAACTGGCAGACGCGCGGGACTCAAAATCCCGTGGGAGCAATCCCGTGAGGGTTCAAGTCCCTCCTCCGGCACCAGATTTTCAAGAACGCTAATATCTTCCAAACCTCTAATTTTCAATACCTTTTAACCCCTCGTTTTCCTAATAGCTTAGTGGACTACCCTTTCCCCTTCCTTCTCGATAACGGTCTCCTGTGCCTTCATTGTGCCCAAATTGTGCCCGTTTGTATTTATAGCTGTGGCCTTCTCTTAATGGTACTCTGTAACCTTCTCGGAGGCCCTTCTTAGATCATCCTCGTTGACGATGTTATACCGTTCAAAGATGCTCCGGGTCTTATGGCCTGATACCATCATGGCAACCCTCTCCGGCACTCCGGCCCTTACCATGTTTCTAACCGCCGTCCTTCTGAAATCATGGAATAGCTTGCCCTAAAGCTCTGCATCTTCAAGGGCCTTATCCCATGCGCCCCGGAAGTCCTTTATCTTCTCTCCCGTATCTCCGAAGAACACCCAGGGGCATTTGGGATATTTGCTAACCCTCGCGGCCTTCTGAAAGCGTATAGCCTCCAAAAGCTCCCCCTTCATGTATATAACCCGTGATTCGCCGTTCTTGGTGTCCTCTGCCTTCAGGGTAATCTTTCCCTCTATCAAGTCCACCTGGGGCCATTGGAGGCTTAATATCTCCTCTTTCCTCATGCCTGTATGATAGGCCATTGTGATTATGGGCTTAAGATAAGAGGGCAAGGCGTTCTTAAGGAAAAGGTATTCGCCATGCTCAAAGTATCCCTGCCGTGCGCCGTTCTCTTTCAGGTGCGGGATATAGGGAATGTTTGTTACTTTTGGAGGGGTCATCTGGCTGGCAAGGTGAAACATCCTTTTAAGAGCCGATAGCTCACGGTTTATAGTCCCGTTTTCGGCCCCTTTCTCTTGCCTGTAAAGAATATACGTCCTTATCCTGTCCGTGGTAATATCCACGGCCCTTATGCCTTCAAAGAAGGTCTTAAGGTGCTTGACGCTCCGCTCGGCCCTCTCCGTGGACTTCTTGCCGTTCACCTTATAGTCGTTTATCAAGTCCTCGGCAAGCTCATCAAAGCCTATGCGCTCGACTCTAAGCCCCGGAAAGCGGTTCTCCGCTATCTGGCCTTCCCTGAGCTTAAGGAGCCTCTTTGCATCCGTCTCCTTGTCGCTGTGTGTGCTTTCCCGATAGGGCTTACCGGCCCTGTAATACTTAACCCAGTAAGTCTCTCCTCTCTTGTAGCTATGGCCCATAAATTCCACCTCCCTTCATGTGTTCCTCTGTTTCATTGCCTCCAATCCCCTTACCTACAGATTCACCCCCTTTCAAATTTGAAATACAAGCGCATACGCTTATTTCTCCGGTATAAATCCGATTCTTATAGCTGTTTCAGTGTCTTCAAGTATTTTTTCACATGCAACTTTATCGAACACATCGGGTTTACGTTTAGGCCGTAAGTCTTTTGTAAACTCTTCTAATAACTTTTTGCACGCCAGCGAATTATTGGCCTTAACAGATTCGGGGTCTACAATAGGTGGTTTAGAAGGCCCTTCAGCTATCGGTGCTTCTTTCGGCTTAGGTACTAATAGCCCTTTAAAGTATTCAACAGGTGATACCCATTTCCAAGTAGGCCAATCGCTTTTTGTAGGAACTTCTTTTGGCTTAGGATATATTTTAACCCAAATCCACTCGGCGTTAGGATACCCTATAGCACGGTGCTGGTAGACTGCTCCCGTAATTCGGTCAACTTTTGTAAATGGAAACCCATCTCTATAACCGTACCTATACCGTATGGAATCTACTTGGGTCAATGCGCCGATTATTGCCACAAGCACCAGTAAATACACTACTTTCTTTTTCATAAATCAGCTCCTCTCCGGATTTTCCACGTTTCAAAAAGTATATCTGGTCTTGTGTTCCTCAACCCATTTATCGAGGTCATTGATGTCAAGGTGGATTCTTTTCCCGACCCTCACGGCGGGCAGACTACCTGCCCATATAATCTCACGGAGGGAAGGGACAGACTGCCCCAGGTAGACGGAAGCCGCCGGCATGGTAATAAGCCTCTTTTTAAGGGGTTCACGCTTTGGAGTATGAATCCACTGTCTCCGATCTTCTGATTTATGTAGACTTTATGTTTGATTGCATCTTCAATGCCTGTCTTGTCTGATGGCCCGTCATTCATACCCCCTCCTGAACAGAAAGACGGCGATTAAAACTATTACAATTTTTTTTCATTCCATCATTTTTAATTTATTTCTTGTATCGCATTCGAAAACCGGTCTGGCGGGAGCTACCCTATCCCCGCAAGCTATTAAACCGCTATTTCCAGATCAATCTTATCATAATCAACCGTAGGCACGGATTCCCTGCGCCCTTCTTTTTTCCTTTTCATGTCGATAAGGTCAAGGCTCTCCAGCATCTTAACATCCGTTACAATGCTTTTTATATTTCTCCTCGATATCCGCGCAAGCTCCTGAAGACTCCTTGGATGTTTTGTTTTAATCAGGTGCAAGAGTTCAAGCCTCTTGGGAGTAAGGGCCTTCCGGAAGCTCTCTATACTCGCAAAATAAACCCCCTTCTCCGGCCTTACCTTTTCTCCACGCTCAATCGCTTTTGCGGCTCCGGCAAAATCATCAAGGGCCTCTTTAACGCTCTTAATGCCTATCTTCACTTTTCTAACCTTCATGGCCTTCCCCTCCTGTATCTTTCAACGTCATTTTGAAAATCCCTTAAAAGGCTCTCAACATCCTTAAACCCGTACGGCTCCTCCCTCTCGTGATAATGCCTGTGGTCTCCCTTGCCCTCGGCGTTGTCATAGCCTATTACCCGTTCATTTTTTACGATATAGACAAGGGAATATTTGTAACCATGTGGCTTATCGCCGGAAGACGGCACCTGCCATAGCTTTATCTCCATGATACTGCCGTCATCCTCTCTTACCTTTATGCTCCTTATCAATTTACCCTTCATTAATGGCATGATATACCATTGATTATCTGCCGTCAATGAAATAAAGCCCCAAGGCCATTAAGACCCTGGGGCTTATTTTATTACCATCGAGGCTTGAATCAAAATGTATATGTCATCCGGTGTTCTTCAATAACTTTCTCAAGGTCATATATGTCAAGATGGATTCGCTTGCCTATCCTCACGCAAGGCAATTTACCGGCCCAGATTAATTCACGGATCGCCGGAGCTGACGCCACGTCACTATGCCAGCCTGAAGTCGATAAACCCTCGCTCCACATCCGTCCTGATGAGTTCAACCCTTACCCTGTGTCCAACGTCAGCGCCCTCGAAGCCCTCGACCAACTTCCCTTCGACAGGCGGGTGGAAAATACGCACCCATGTGCCCTTGTAAGACGCACCGGTGACAATGGCGTCAAATCTCTCTCCAATCTTTGGCGTAAGAAACATGGCGGCCGCCGATTTGAAGACCCGTCGCTCGACCTTCCTGACGTCATTCTCCACATCGGTGCAATGCTTGCCGAGTTCCATCAGTTCATCCTTCATATACGGCACCGGACGTTTAGACAACGCCGCCTTGAGAAGCCGCTGCGTGATGATATCGGGAAAACGGCGGTTAGGCGCGGTGGAGTGAGTATAATCCTTTACCGCGAGGCCAAAATGTCCTTCCACGCTTTCTCCAGGAAACTCAGCCACGTATTCGCCCTGCCCCAGAAGCTTTATGATGCAAAGGCATAGATCGGGAAAACGGAGCGGGTCCGCGTCCCTCGACTTTAAGAGGAACCTATCGAGCGCCCTCGGGTCAGGCTCCAAAGGCAGCTCAAAACCCGATTCTCCGGCTATCTCCATTATACGGTTCCAGCGGGCAGGCGTGTGGACTACACGTCTCAGCGACGGAAACATTCTCGATGAAAGATACCGGGCCGACACACCGTTTGCGGCTATCATGAAGTCCTCTATTATGACTTTCGCCCGATTCTTTTTTTCAGCCGCGAGCCCCTTCAACTCGTCAGCATCGAAAATCACCCTGGCCTCTATCGTTTCGAGAGTCAAAGCGCCATGTTCCTGCCTGAGCATCCGCATCTTTTGGGCCAGGCTGTCCTGCGCGAGCAGATTCTCTTCGAGCCCCCTTACCGCGCCAATCCCGGCCGGCATCGGCCCTGCGCCTTCGAGCCAGTCGGCCACGCTGTTGTATGCGAGTTTTGCATGATTTCTTACGACCGCCCGGTAGATATCCGACTCTTTGAGCGACCCGTCGGACGCAACAGTCATCTCGATTACAACGGCGAGGCGGTCCGCTTCGCTGTTGAGGGACGTAAAATCGGTCGAAAGCTTCTCCGGCAGCATGGGGAATATCTCAGCCGCGGTATACACGGAAGTAGTATTCCTTCTGGCATGATTGTCGATGGCCGACCCCTTTCTAACCACGGCATCGACGTCGGCGATCGCTACGAAAATCTTAACAGTCTTGCCATCGATGATTTCCGCTACGGTAAGCTGGTCGAGATCGCGAGAGTCGTCATTGTCGATGGAACACCAGAGAAGGCCCCTCATGTCGCGTGCGGGCTCTTCGGCAACCGCCGCAGGCCCCTTGATGCCTTCAAGCTCTGCTTTCGCCTCTAACGAAAAATCAGGCGCAAGCCCGCGCTCCATCATCGCCCTTCGGGCGATCCTCCTCAGAATGGCACGATGCTGTTTGGATATGGCATTTGTCATGTGTGCTGTCGGCGAGTGAATAACTGCGCCCTGAACATCGGAGTTATTCTAAGGAAAAAACATTTGTATGACCCGCCAGTGTCGTCAAAAAAACAACTCAGTCGGCGGCATTGAAGCTCCCGATGGCAACTTGCGGGAATCTTTCAGCGGAAAGGAAACTATGTCTATCCGCTCGCCCGCCCCAGCTCCCGGCAGCGGATATTATCGGGCGATGTATTTTCAAACGGAAAAATTTGACATACCCATTACCCGGCACATTGCAAGGGTTTGAAAACAAACGGGTATAAGACTAACCCTCATTTTACTCGTTGAATTAATGGTGCCGAAGGGGGGACTCGAACCCCCACGGGTCTCCCCACCACCCCCTCAAGATGGCGTGTCTACCAATTCCACCACTTCGGCATCGGGTTAATCGTTACTATTTCCTGGGGGTAACTGGCTGAGCCGTAACAGGAGCTTTTCCAGACTGCACCCCGGAGGGCGGAATTGCCGGAGCCTGCGTTGGCCGCGTGCCTTGCGGCGGCACAGCGACTGAAGGCACATTGCCCATTATGGAAGAACTCCTCACTTTCCCAGAAAGGTAGGTCAGGTACATCGAAGTCAACATAAACACGACAGCGCAGCCTATGGTAATCTTGGTAAGAAGAGTAGCCGGGCCGGCGCTTCCGAATATCGTCTGGCTTGAAGCTCCTCCCCCAAAGGTTGAGCCTATGGTGGCGCCCTTTCCGACCTGAAGAAGCACCACTACTACCATGAGGAGGCTTACAAAGATATGGATGACAGTGGTCAACGTATACACAAGATCCTCCGTTGCAATCTTAAAGAGATATAACCTTTAGCCATGAATAATGCGGAGAAGGATTATTTTACATATCTAAACCAAAAAAGCAAGTTTTTAATTCGCTTAGTCTTCAAAAACATCTATGCGCTGCGATGAGCGAAGGCCAAGCAAAACGCCGGGCATAATATTGAATAAAGAGGCTTCCGACCCCGGGCGGATTCCCGTCGATAGCCCATACGGCATGAAATTGAATCGACGGAAATATTTAAATGTTGCTATGTGAGCCGCTGGAATTTGACTATCCTGGCGAAATCCTCGGCCTTGAGGCTTGCGCCCCCGACGAGAGCCCCGTCCACATTCGGCTGAGCCATGAGATCGTCGATATTGTCGGCCTTAACGCTGCCTCCGTATATTATACGAAGGTCTTTGACGTCATCCGGCCCGAACATCTCAAAAAGATAGTTCCTCATGGCGTTATGCACTTCTTCGGCTTCCTGCGCCGTGGCGTTTTTCCCGGTGCCAATGGCCCAGATGGGCTCATAGGCTACCGTAATATCCTTGACGACGCTTCCTGCAAGGCCGGCAAGCGCCTTTTTGACCTGAGACCTTACCTTCGTAAGAGTCTTCCCCTGCTCTCTTTCGCTCAAGGTCTCGCCAACGCAGATAATGGGCCTCAAGCCCCCTTTAAGGGCAGCGACGACCTTTTTATTGACGACCTCGTCGGACTCCTTGAAATACTGCCTGCGTTCGGAGTGTCCGACTATAACATACCGGCATCCCGCTGAAACAAGCATCTCGGCGGATGTCTCGCCTGTATATGCGCCATTTTTTTCCCAATGGAGATTCTGCCCGCAGAGCTTTATGGGGCTGTCGGCGACAAGATGGCTCAGATGATGGATGGATGTAAACGGCGGGGCCACTACGACTTCTACGGCATCGACTCCTTTTATCAACTCTCTCAGCCGCATTACCAGTTCCACGCCCTGATGGATGGCCGTATTCATCTTCCAATTTCCGGCTATGAGAGGTTTTAGCATGCGCTGTCCGTACATGTCTTCGACATAACCGGCCTAGCTGGCCGCTGCCGCCATCTTTTCCCCGTGTTTTAGGGCGGCTATGCCAGGCAGATCGTTGCCCTTCAATATCTCGAGGAATGCCCCGCCTCCGGTCGATATGTAGCTCATCTTCGCGTACTCGCCCGCGCGGTGGATAGCCACATCCGTATCCCCTCCCCCGACTATCGTCATCGCATAGGTGTTTGCCACGCTCGTCACCATGGCAAAGGTGCCCCGGCTGAAGGCGTCTATCTCAAAAACACCCATCGGGCCATTCCAGATAATGGTCTTGGCATTCTGTATCGCCTCGGTGAAGAGGGCGACTGTAGCCGGCCCTATGTCAAGCGCCATCCAGTCCTTCGGTATCTCCTGGTAGGTAACGACTTTAGTCTCCGCCGATGGACTGAACTTGTCCGCCACAACGAAATCGACCGGCATGAAAAGCTTTATGTGCTTCTGCCTCGCCTTTTCTATTACATCTCTTGCCCTGTCAAGGGCGTCGTTCTCGCAAAAGGAATTGCCGATCTCGTACCCGAGGGACTTAAAAAACGTGAGCGACATGGCTCCGCCTATTATTAGCTTGTCCACCCTGTCGCAGAGGCTGAGCAGTATGCCGACCTTGTCCGAGACCTTCTTGCCGCCTATTATCGCCACAAGCGGCCTAACGGGCTTTTCCATCGCCATGGAAAAGTACGTGAGCTCCTTTTTCATTAGAAACCCGGCCCCATACTCCTTCACGTATTTAGTTATGGCCACGTTTGAAGCGTGCGCCCTGTGAGCCACGGCAAAGGCGTCGTCTATGTAAACATCGGCCATATTCCCGAGCTGCATGCCGAACTCACCGTCGTTTTTCTCCTCTTCCGGATGGAATCTCAGGTTCTCAAGCAGCACAACGTCTCCGGGCTTCATGCCGGAGACTATTTTCCTCGTCTCCTCGCCAATGCAGTCAGGGGCGAGCACGACCTCTTTTTCAAGGAGCCTTGCGAGCCTTTTGGCCACCGGCGCGAGGCTCATCTCAGGGACCCTCTTGCCCTTCGGCCTCCCGAGATGAGAGGAGAGTATAACCATGGCGTTCTCATCCAGGGCATAATTGATTGTCGGCAGCACGCTCCTTATCCTGGTATCGTCGGTGATATTCTTGTTTTCATCGAGGGGCACGTTAAAGTCGACCCTTATAAGGACCCTCTTGCCCTTAATATCAATTTCGTCAATGTATTTAACGCTATTGTTCAAGATTCACCTCCGTACGGATTATAGCAGAAAATTATAGCAGAAAAAATATTCTAAAAAAACCGTAACAGTCTTACAGCCCCTTCGAAGCGATTAAAAGTACCAAGTCCCTCATTCTGCAAGAGAACCCCCACTCGTTGTCGTACCAGGAAAGAACCTTTACCATGTTGCCTCCCATGACCTTGGTGCATGGGGCATCGAATATTGATGAATGGGGGTTGCCCTTGAAATCCACCGACACGAGCTCTTCACCGCAGTATTCAAGTATGCCCTTCAGATCGCCTGCGGCCGCATTCTTCATGCAAGAATTGACTTCTTCGATGGAAGTAATCCTGCCAACCTCAACGACGAGGTCTACAAGCGACACGGTGGGCACCGGGACTCTTACGGACATGCCGTCGAGCTTGCCTTTCAGCTCCGGAAGCACCAGCGATACCGCCTTTGCCGCGCCCGTCGAGGTCGGTATCATGGAAAGGGCCGCAGCCCTCGCCCTTCTCAGATCCTTATGTGGAAGATCGAGTATCCTCTGATCGTTCGTATATGCGTGCACGGTAGTCATCACGCCCTTTATAATATTGAGCTCCCGGTGGAGCACCTTGGCCACCGGCGCGAGGCAGTTGGTGGTGCATGAGGCATTTGAGATTATGGAATGTCTCGAAGGTTCATATCTATCATCGTTCACGCCCATGCATATCGTGATATCCTCGTTTTTAGCCGGAGCGGAAATGATGACCTTCCTAGCCCCGGATTTCAGATGGCCTTCAGCCTTCTCCCGGCTTGTAAAAAGCCCCGTGCATTCGAGGGCGATGTCGACTTCCATCTCTTTCCATGGAAGCCTTGAGGGATCCTTTTCGGCGGATATCCTTATATCTTTCCCGTTCACCCTGATTGAATGCGCCCCGGCTTCAACCTCCGCCCCGATCCTGCCGAAGACGGAGTCATATTTCAGAAGGTGCGCAAGGGTCGTGGCATCGGTTATGTCGTTTATGGCGACGAACTCGATGTCTTTTGCCCCAAGGGATGCCCTGAGGACATTTCTGCCAATGCGGCCAAACCCGTTAACAGCCACCCTCACGCTCATTTCTTATACCTCCGCGATTTTAATTATAAGGGATAACGCCGGTCTTTTTCGACGGTTATCCTACGCTCCGGCAACAGGCCCGGAAGATGGAAATCCATATAGCTCGAATTGCCTTTTTATGATCCTGAGAGGAAGCTGTCCTGGAGCGGTATCCCCGGTTATCGAACCGTATGTCAAAAGCGAACCGAGCATGGGAAAGAAAACCCTCGAATACATGCCGTAACCGCCCATGGCTATGACGATCGAGTCTCTTGAATCGATAAGAATCCTTGTGAGCCTCACAAGGTCATTTCTACTTCTGGCGAACGTGGCGATCTTTACCGCATCCCCGCCAGCGCTACGGCCTTTACTTATTATATCCTGAAGTTTTCCGACGCCGGGTGTCGAGTTAAAGTTATGGTAGGAAATAATGACTTTTTTATTCAGCCTGCCGGCCGATTTTATCACATTTTTGAGCCGCTCGCTTGAGCTGAGCTCGATATCGACGATATCGGCGAAAGGCATAAGGGCGTTGAAGATAGCAATCCTGTCACTGTCAGGGATAGGGAACTTCCCGCCTTCCTTCTGGCTTCTCACGGTGACAATGAGCGGAACACCGGCCTCTTCAATCCGTTTTACCGCTTCCGTGAGCGGCCCGATCCGCCGATCCCTGAAAGTATCGATCCTCAACTCAAGAAGATCAACGCCGGTTTTCAGGGCGCTCTTTATTGCCGGGCTCTTAATCCCATCTACAACGACCCCGGCGATCCTTGGCGCGCGCCCAAGCTCAACCCCCTTTATTAACATCATGCCTTTCCGATAAGATCGGTAGAAGTAAAAAGACAATATATACCAATACTGAAATAGCCAATAAAAGTCAAGCGGAAAGACCCGTTGCCGTGTTCCATCTCAACTGTGATCCTCGGCCAATTCCCATCCCGATATCCGCCGATTTTATAGCAAGTTAAATTTGAACCGTTTGATTGAAATCGAAAACTTCCCTGACGAGCGCGAGAGCTTTTTATCCGGTCTGCTTCGGGGCATGAAAATACATGACGACGGAATAAAATAATTAAATAAATAAGATACTTGTTGATTACCTGTGCTCTGACAGGGTATATTAACCGCGGTAAGGAGCCTTTTTATAACGACGGTAAGGAGCCTATTTATGAAAAGACTGCCTGAACTCTTCGAAAACAATCGTAAATGGGCCTTGTCCGTTGAGAAAAGCCGCCCGGCCTTTTTCAAGACACTGGCAAAACAGCAGAAGCCGGATTACCTCTGGATCGGCTGCTCCGACAGCAGAGTGCCTGCGGACCAGATAGTCGGGCTTCTCCCAGGGCAGTTGTTCGTCCACCGGAACGTCTCGAACCTCGTAGTCCATACTGACATGAACTGCCTGACGGTAATCCAGTACGCGATAGACGTGCTCAAGGTGAGACACGTGATCGTCTGCGGCCATTACGGGTGCGGAGGGGTCACGGCGGCTCTTGAAGATAAGAACAACGGGCTCATCGACAACTGGCTCAGACATATAAAGGACATCCATGCCTTTCATCAGGATGAACTTAAAAAATACAGGGATAAAAAAAAGCTCGTGAACAGGCTTTGCGAGCTTAACGTGATAAGACAGGTCCATAACGTCTGCCATACGACGATACTCATGGACGCGTGGGCAAGGGGGCAGGACGTCTCCGTGCACGGATGGATATACGACGTCGAGGACGGCCTCTTAAAGGACCTCGGCGTTTGCGCGGACAGGAAGCAGGATTATTGCAAGTCGTGGAGGTGGTAAAGGAATACACCTCGCCCGCCTTCGTCCGTGGACGCACGACAAAAATAAGGAGGTCCAAGTTGCTTAAAACCGCCGCCTACGCAGCCCTCTCTCCAACTGCCCCGCTCGCGCCACATGTCATCCAGCGCCGGGAGCCGGGCGCTAACGACGTCCTCATAGACATCCTCTACTGCGGCATCTGCCACTCTGACATCCATCAGGCACGCGACGAATGGGGCGGGGCCATCTTTCCCATGGTTCCTGGACACGAGATAGTCGGCAGGATAGCCGGAGTAGGCAGCAATGTCGTCAAATGGCGCGCCGGAGACATCGCGGGTGTCGGCTGCTTCGTCGATTCGTGCCGCGAATGCGGCCCGTGCATGGATGGAGAGGAACAGTACTGCGAAAAGGGGATGAACCTCACCTACAACGGGTACGGGCGCGATGGCGCTCCCACCTACGGAGGTTACTCGACCCGGATCACCGTGGACGAGAACTATGTGCTTCGCATCCCCGCCGGCATGCCACTCGAACGCACCGCCCCGCTTCTGTGCGCCGGGATCACCACATATTCTCCGCTTCGCCGCTTCGGGGTCAAGGCCGGCGACAGGGTGGCCGTGGCCGGGCTCGGCGGTCTGGGGCACATGGGGGTAAAGATCGCCGGGGCGATGGGGGCAAGCGTCACCGTCCTCAGCCACTCTCCGGAAAAACGTGCCGAGGCCCTGCGCCTCGGCGCAAGCGAGTTCATCGCCACCGTCGAACCGCGGGCTTTCCAGGAGAACGCATCGAGCTTCGATCTTATCCTCGACACGGTCTCGATCCGGCACGACTACGACTCCTACCTGAGTCTTCTGCGCCACGACGGCACCATGGTGCTTTTAGGGATCCCGGAGCCAACGCCCCTGTCGGCCTATTCCCTGGTGATGCAGCGCCGTCGCCTTGCAGGCTCGCTTATAGGCGGCATCCGGGAGACCCAGGAGATGCTCGATTTCTGCGCACGGCACCATATCGCGTCGGACGTGGAGGTGATCCCGGCACATAGGATAAACGAGGCGTACGAGCGCGTCGTCAGGAGTGATGTGCGCTACCGCTTCGTCATCGACATCTCAAGCCTTAAAGAATCCTGACCACAAGCGAGTAAGCTCTAATTTTAACTTCCCCTCCCTTGATGGGAGGGGATTAAGTAAGGAGGGTGGAGGTTTCTATATTTACC
>JAKAIQ010000257.1 GCA_021825035.1 Deltaproteobacteria bacterium
TTCGACGCGCCTGGACTCTGTGGACGCTATAGGCCCTTTGCCGTCGAGAGGCATGCCTATGCCGTCAACGACACGCCCTATGACGGCGTCTCCGACTGGGACTTCCATGATGCGCCCCGTGCGCTTTACTATGTCGCCTTCCTTAATCAGCGTATCGTCGCCGAATAGGACTGCGCCGACATTGTCGTCTTCGAGATTAAGCGCCATGCCCATGACGTTGCCCGGAAATTCCAGGAGCTCGCCCTGCATGCATTTTTCCAGGCCGTAGATCTTAGCGATGCCGTCGCCGACCGTAATAACGGTGCCGACCTCCATCACGTCCACGCCCTTCTCGAATTCGGCGATCTGCCGCTTTATCAGCTCGCTGATCTCTTCCGCCTTGATCTGCATAACTCCCCCCTGTTCCTATTTTATCGACCCGAATTTCCGGGCCTTCTTCAAGCTTTCACTAATACTCGATTAAGCATCAACGGCCTCGCCAGCCTGGCCACCTGCCCGACTTAGCCCCTGAGGAGCGCCGCCCGCACAAGGCGCACTTGGTTTGAGAGGCTCCCGTCGTATACGGTGCTACCTATCCTCGTGCGCACCCCGCCGATGAGGCTCGGATCGACTTCCATCGTAAGTTCTACGTCTTTTCCCACCATACCGCTTATCTTCGCCTTAAGCATCCC
The DNA here is from genome assembly GCA_021825035.1 of Deltaproteobacteria bacterium. GTDB lineage: Bacteria > Desulfobacterota > GWC2-55-46 > GWC2-55-46 > GWC2-55-46 > JAKAIQ01. The sequence goes on from JAKAIQ010000257.1 coordinate 672, forward strand.
GACCTCGGCATCCGAAAGCGGGGCCGCGGAGGCGACCGAAGCCTTTACCCGCCCCTGAGCAAGGTCGAGAAGGTCGGAATAGGCCGCAGAGACCTCGCGTATATACCTGAACCGGCGCTTCCTTGCCAGAAGGTCGAGAAAACGAAGCGTGAGGGGATTTACCCCAAGCTCTTTGGCAAGGCCGTTCATGACCTTTATCTTGTCCTTGAGTGAAAATACCGGGTTCATGAAAACGCTCTGGAGGCCCTTGCTCGTCCTGTAGACCTCGGCCACCTGCGCGAGGTCTTTTTTCACTGCATCCGCATCTCCGGACTTGGATGAGAGCGAAAGGAGCGCCTTTGCATATCTCTTTGCAATTATGTCTTTCAGCATATTATCTCCCGACCTTCTCCAGGTATTCCTGGAGCATTCTGGTCTGGTCTTCCTTCTTCACGTTTTCCCTGACCATCTTCTCGGCAAGCTCAACCGCCTTGAGCGCGGCCTCGCGTCTTATCGCCTCCTTGGCCTTGACCAGCTCGGCTTCTATAAGCTCTTTCGTCGAGGCGGCGATATCGACGACCATCTTCTCGGCCTCCTTGACGAGCAGTTCCTTTTCCTTCTCGCCGTTGGACCTTGCCACGTCGAGGATGCTTTTCAGCTCAGCGTCCTTATTTTTAAGCTTCGCCTCGACTGAGGAAAGCTTTGCAAGCGCCTCATCGCGCGCCATCCTTGCCTCTTCGAGTGAGGCCTCTATTTTCGCTATCCTGCCAAGGAGGGCAGGCTTGCCGGCCTTTATCCATATCACAACGAGGACGGCGATAATAATCCCGGAGTTTAAAATGCGCCATCCCCAGTCCATCGGCTTCGTCGCTTCTTCGCCGCCCGCGGCAAAGGCGACAGCAGCGAAGACCGCGACAATCGCAAGCGCCGTCAAAACCGTACCTGCATATCTCTTGATTTTCCGGTTCCCCGTTTCCATCTCTTTCCTCGTATTTATATCGCTCTGCCCAGGAGTTTCGACGCTATCTCTCCCGGAAGCTTTGCCATTTCTTTCTCAAGCGTCTCCCTGGCCTTGGCCGACTCCGCCGAGACCTGCACTCTGGCTTTCTCCATCATGGACTGGGCCTCCGCCTTGGCCTGAGAAAGCCTCTCTCTCTGCCGGGACATACCCTCCTGCTGGAGCGAGTGATACGCCTGGTTCGCCTTCACCCTTGCATCCGCAAGCTCGCGCTCGAAGTCCTGGAACATGACCTGGGCCTTGTCCGCATAGCCTGACGCGTCTTCATGCTGTTTGGCAATCTTCGTGTCCCGCTCAGAGAGGTGTTTCAGTACCGGCTTGAACAGAAGCGCGTTCAGGATAATTATGAGCACCAGGAAATTGGCGAGTTGAACAAAGAAGGTATAGTCCGGAATTACGGTAACCATTTCTTCTCCCCGAAATAAAAATTTTGGCCGGGACGCCTTCCTAGCGCCCAGACGCTTAAACCGGGTTGCAAGTTATCACGCCAAAAGGAAGATTGTCAAGGAGAAACCGTATTAAATCTTTTAATCGCTCCTTATCTTAAATTTATTGGAAAATTTATACTTTTCATCAGGTTGACAACTAAAATATCCCCTGCTATCTTTGCTTATGAAGCTATAAGGAAACCTTTCAAGTTATATGTCGGCCACGAAGCAGTCCGGGCAGTATGTTGCGGACTGCCTTTTTTAATTTCAGCGGCAAGCTAACGGAGGATAACAGGCCTAAAACGAGTACAGCAACATGACGAGCCATATGCATAGCGGAGGCAACGGGTTCCATAACATGACCGGCTATTGATTTTAAACGCGGAATATCGGAGGCGAAATGAAAAAAAACGATATCTGGACGATTATTATGTCCATACTGGTAATAGGGTGCCTGCCCGGGCTTTCAGCCGCGCTCGACAACAGCCCCGGCGGTTTCAAGACCATGACGAACCAGCCCTCTTTGGCAGGCTCTGTGAGCTATGATAACGACACCGGAGTTTCCGGCGACGATTACCATTCGAAGGGGATTAAATTACGGGCTCAGGCCGATACGGGCTCCGATTCTTCCGGCTCGATGAATAATCAGCAACCCAATACCGGGGAAACGGGCGGCTCCAGTTCCGGCACGGAGATGGAAAGTCCTGGCTCCGCCACGACACCTGAAGAAGGCGCCAGCCCCGGAACCGAAACTGCTCCGGGTATGGAGGAAAAGCCGTATT
>JAKAIQ010000258.1 GCA_021825035.1 Deltaproteobacteria bacterium
TCTCTTGACAGGCAGTTCGGCATGGAGAAGGATGAGCGGCCACTCGATCAAACGGACCTTGAGGTTCTCAATGGAAAGACTGTCGAATTAATCGAAAGAAATGCCGATGGCCACAGGTCTGCAATGTACGAGATGCCTTTCGTTGCCAGGGAGGAATGCGGAGGCTGTCACAGGGAAAGGCCGGGAGAAGTAAATGGCGCACTGTCGGTAAAGATATCCCTCAACAGATACGAGAAGTTTATTAATGAACATAACAGGAATTTTCTTTTCTGGGGCGGAGGCATACTTCTGCTTACCAGCATATCAATAATCTTTACGGTAAATAAAAGGCTTTTGGTTCCCCTTGAAGAGCTTAAAAAAGGCGCGGACGAGTTGGCCGGCGGGGATCTCTCCCATCGTGTTGAAATAGCAACCGGTGATGAGATAGAAGACCTTGGCGCGGCATTTAACAATATGGCGGATTCGCTTCTTGCCGTCACCGCGAATCTTAAGAACCTTGGCGAACGACATGCGAAGGTCGTCCAGATGGCGGCGGACGCGATTTGCCTCATAGATATAGATACTGACAAATTCGAGGAAGTGAATCCTGCTGCCGAGGCTCTCACCGGATACTCGGCTAAAGAACTTCTTAATATGCGGGCTGACGATATTTTTTCAGAAGAATGCCTGGCTAAATACAGGGATGCGTTCTTGAGATGGGTTTTTGACGGCAAAGGGTATTTATACGACGCTGATGTAATAAAAAAAGACGGTGTCACCCTGACCGTGGAGATAGCCGCCTCGGTCGTGGACCTGAATGGAAAAAAATACATTCAGGAGATATGGAGGGATCTTTCTGAAAGAAAAGGCTTTGGCGAAACCATAAAAAGGTACATTGCTGAACTTGAAGATACGGTAAGGGAAAGGACGGCTAAACTCAATATCTCCCTGTGCGAACTCGAAAGCGCATATAAAAAGCTGCAGAGTTCGGAGCAAAGGCTCATACAATCTGCAAAACTCGTATCCCTTGGCGAGATGGGCGCAGGGATCGCGCATGAGCTGAACAGTCCAATCGCCGGCATATTAAGTATCTCCGAAGTGCTGCTCGGTAGGATCGACCCTAAAGACCCTGGCCATTATCTTGTCGAGAAGATAAAAGACGCGGCGGTGCGTTCAAAGCATATAATCCTCGATATGCTTGCATACGCGAAGCCTTCGAGGGGCAATTTCGAGCCTGTATATTTGAACAACATCATAGAGACTACGATAGGGCTTTTTATATCCGAGATTAAGACGAGGTCGATTGAAATAATTAAAGACCTGGACCCGGAAATACCGGAAATATCCGGGAATAGGGCGCAACTCATGGAAGTCGTTTTAAACATCGTCAAGAACGCTCGTGACGCCATGGATGGTAAAGGAAAAATATTCATTGCAACCAAACCGGCAAGGGAAGGCGAAGATTTATTTGCACTTGTAGAGGTCAGGGATACCGGCCCCGGCATAGATAAGGATATTATAGATAAGATTTTCGATCCGTTCTTCACGACGAAGGAGAAAGGAGGAGGATTGAATACGGGGCTGGGACTTTCTATAGCCCAAAGCATCATAAAGGAGCATGGCGGCCGTATTGATGTGGAAAATAGGAACGGCGCCGTTTTTAAAATATATTTGCCGGTTACGTGACAGGATTAAATTTTTTGTATAAAGAACTTTTTTATAACGACGATATATGAAAAAGAGGTAATGACCGCCGAATTTTTCAGTTCTGAAACGAGTGGTATCTGTGGGCGTGGCGATGCAGCCGGCCTGCACGACCCGGCCAGTAATGCCTTGACATGAAAAATTAATTCTAATAATATAAACTGCGACAAAATTTGTCACTCATCATCGGAGCGAGATGGCTGAAAGAATAGGCGAACTGCTGCTCAGGGAAAAGATTATAACTCAGGACCAGCTTAAAAAAGCCATCGACGAACAGAAAAAAAGTGGCGGCAGGCTTGGGTATAATCTTACAAGGCTGGGATATGTTTCCGAAAAAGACCTTACCGCTTTTTTAAGCCGTCAATACGGCATCCCCACCGTTGAGCTTTCCACCCAGGAAATAGAGTCTGAAATAATCAAACTTGTTCCTCAGGACGTGGCCGAGAAGTACCAGGTAATGCCGGTCGGCAGGACAGGGGCGACTCTGGTGCTGGCAATGGCCGATCCATCGAACATATTCGCTATCGAGGACATAAAGTTTTTGACCGGATACAACGTCGAACCTCTTATCGCGTCCGACTCCGCAATAAAGTCGGCTATCGAAAAGAATTATAATACCGCCGAGATGGGCCTTGAGGGCGTCCTTACCGAGTTCGACGAAAGGGAGATGGAAGTAGTAAAGGATGAGGAGGAGGTTGACCTTTCGGAGATCAAGAAGGCGGTTGAGGACGCGCCTGTCGTCAAGCTTGTAAACCTCATATTGACCGACGCCATAAAAAAAGGCGCAAGCGATATACACATTGAACCATACGAGAAGGCTTTTAGAGTCAGATACAGGATAGACGGCATTCTTAGCGAAGTCATGAAGCCGCCCATGAAGCTCAAAAACGCGATAGTATCGAGGATAAAAATAATGAGCCAGCTCGACATCGCCGAAAGAAGGCTTCCTCAGGATGGCAGGATTAAATTGAAGCTCGGTCAGAACAAGGAGATGGACTACAGGGTATCCGTTCTTCCAACTCTTTTCGGCGAAAAGGTTGTGTTAAGGCTTCTCGATAAAAGCAACCTCCAGCTTGACATGACCAAGCTTGGTTTCGAAGAAAACCAGCTTAAGGATTTTATGGGCGCGATACATAAACCGTGGGGAATAGTCCTTGTTACGGGCCCTACGGGGAGCGGCAAGACCACGAC
>JAKAIQ010000259.1 GCA_021825035.1 Deltaproteobacteria bacterium
GTAAACCGAAAAAGACCCCCTTGAGAACCTTTTTTTTATTTCTTCCCTGATCCTGTTCTCCAGGGGAGAGAACCTCTCGGCGGCCTTGAGATATATATCGATGAAGCGGTGGTTTAGCGATTTGACCTCTATGGAATAGGCCTCGTCATCGATCGTAAAATCGCCCCTCCCCCACCCGGTCATGCTCTTAGTCAAACTTCAGCCCCCTTTTTATCTTGAGCGCGTAACGCTTCCGTATCTCTTTCAGGAGCGCGGTCATCCAGCGGTCCCCGTAATCGGGATAAGTCCATTCGAGCGCCCTGAAGCCGTTATCGGAATATATGAGAGTCGCCTCGGCGTACACCCCGGCGCGCAGGTATATCCTGTGAGGGAAATTCTTGCAGGATGCGAGCACGAACTTCTCGAGCGTAAGGTATCCCGGGTCCATATTGACTCGTCTTTTTTCCCCTGCGCTAAAATCCTTTTCCACTTTGTTCGTAAAAAGCTTTATCTCAGCGAGTTCCACCGGGCGAACCGTCTTTTTGAAAGAGACGATCTTCCTTTGAAGCCCGCCCCCGAACTCTTTTTCGTAATAATCCGTACGGTTGAAGTCCCGCGCCTCGCTCAGGATATCCGGCTGGCCGAACTTCTTCGCGAGGATTGCGAGCGCTTCCTTAAAAAGCGTCTTTTGGCCGGTAAGGAGGCTTACGACCAGGTTCGCGTCTTCAGGCTCAAGGGCTTTCATTCACGCCGTTTCCGGTCACCGGCCCTGAGCCCGGCGGAGACGGCTTCCATGAGTTCTCCCTGGCTCAGTGTCGCGGTGCCGACCTTGCCGACGACGACCCCGGCGGCGAAGTTCGCAAGCAAGGCCGCCTCCTTAAACGAGGCTCCGGAGCCGAGTGCGAGGGCAAGCACGCCTATAACGGTATCCCCTGCGCCGCTCACGTCGAACACCTCTCTGGCGACCGTCGGTATATGGGTTTCGGAGCCGGGCTCGAAAAGGCTCATGCCGTTCTCTCCCCTCGTAATGAGGAGCGCCTCGCAGCCGAGCTTATTGAAAAGGACATCGCCCGCCCTGTGCAGGCTTTCATCATCATTTATTTCCACTCCGGCGGCCAACGCCGCTTCAAGATTATTCGGCGTAACTATTGTGGCCCCCCTGTAATAATCGAAATGCTCCACCTTGGGGTCTACGGCGACGGGAATCTTCCTCCTCCGGCACATCTCTCCGGTCTCTTCCATGAGGCCTTCGGTCACAAGCCCTTTCGCATAATCGGATATCACCACTATGTCCGAAGACTTTACGGCCCTGCGGACGTAGCTCAAGACCATGCCTGTAGAGTCTCCGTCAAGCCGTTCTCTCCTCTCGCGGTCGAACCTGACGACCTGCTGGCTGTGGGCGATTATCCTCGTCTTTATGGTGGTGGGCCTTCTGCCGTCCGTTATGATGCCCTCGACCGGTATGCCCTTTTCGCTTAAAAGCCTCGTGAGTTTTTTTCCGTCCTCATCATCGCCTATTACCCCGGTTATGAAGGACTTGCCGCCGAGGCTATGGATATTGTTCACGACGTTGGCGCTTCCGCCGAGCATCAGGCTTTCGGATGTGACTTCCACGACCGGGACCGGCGCCTCTGGAGATATGCGCTTCACCTTGCCCCATATGAAATGGTCCATTATGAGATCGCCTATCACAAGCGCCCTCGTCTTCTTGAACCCGCCTATTATCGACGACGCCCTTTTGAAGCTAAGAAGTCTTTTCATCTTAATTAGTTATCCTCGCTTCGGTGCGATACCTTTCAAAAAGACTAAGGAACTCGCTCACGTTTCTTTCTATTGAGTGTTTCCGCGCTTCAAGCCGGGCGGACTCGCCGGCTTTTTGCCTTTTTTCAGCATCAAGCAGGGTCAAAATCTTTCCGGCCATCTCAAGATGGTCCGCGGGGTCGTCGAGTATCGCGGAATTGACGCCTTCGTCAAGTATTTCAGATATGCCGTTCACCCTCGATGTGACCACCGGAAGTCCGGCGGCCATCGCCTCGAGACAGGCGTTGCTGAAAGGCTCGTAGATCGAAGGCAGGATAAAGATGTCTCCGGCGCGATAATATCGCCTGGCATCCTTAACCGGCCCCGCAAAATACACCCTGTCGGATACCGCCAGCCTCGCGGCTTCCTTGATATAGCGCGCCGCATCGCCCTTGCCAACGACAAGAAGACTCACGTCCCTGTCTTTAAGCAAACCCATCGCGCGTATCAGGTATAAAAGGCCCTTCCTTTCAAAACCAGAACCCACGAAAAGAAGCAAGGCCGTGTCTTGCCGGATGCCAAGGCCTTCCCTGACCGACTTTCTGTCGGCGTCCCTGCCTCCCGTATCGAAGGCGGACGCATCGATCCCATTATGTATAACAAAAATCTTCTGTTCTGGCAAATTGTAATGCCTTATGATGTCTTCCTTCACCCTTTTGGAATTGGCGACGACCCTGTCAAGCCTCGGGCTTGAGAACAGCCTCTTCTCCAGATAAAGCAGGCACAGGTGTTTAGGGCTCAAACGCATCAAGATGCGCTTAAACCATGGCGCCGTCCTGCCCCTTCTTTCAAGCCACTCCCTGTGGCAGCCGTCCCCTGCCCTGTAGATGTCCTGGCAGAAAGTCCTTTCAAGGCTGAGGACAACGTCGGGGCTTACCCTGTCCACCGCCGATCCGGCATTGAAGGCGAAGATGAGCGGCTTCAAAAAAGAAGGCCCCCATGCGCCTATTTTATGCACCCTTACGCCTTCACTTTCCTCCCATCCGGTCGAGAATATATCAAGGGTATGCCCTCGTTTGAGGAGTTCCGCCATGAACCTTTGAAGAAAGACCTCGGCCCCGCCGTAAGG
>JAKAIQ010000260.1 GCA_021825035.1 Deltaproteobacteria bacterium
AGATTTGCCATCTCTGCAGGGCGAACGCTTGACTTTAAAATTTTACCTCGGAAAAAAATTGGCGTTACACTTTTTATATTAGTTATATTAGCTTTGAAGGAATTTTCCGTCAAGTCTTTTTTAAGCTCTTTTCTACGTGGAGATGGCACGCTTGACCCGCGGATTTGGTGGCGATCGACTGTCGAGGTGGGATAAATCTTCATATTCACATATTTTAACGCTGAAAAAAGATGATATATCGCCAGACGGGTCCCATTGTTTGACGCTAAGGCGCGTCAAACAAGCATATCGGGTTTGCCTGTCGCGTCGCATTCTCAAAGGCGGCGTCAGCAGTCAATCTTCCATTTACTCAACCATCCTCCAATTCGCGCCGAACTTTGTATTTACCTTTATGGGGACAATCAGGTTCATGACCCCTTCCATCTCCTGTTTGACCATTGCTGCCACGGCGTCCAGTTCATCCCCGGCAGTCTCGAAAATAAGTTCATCATGGATCTGCAAAATCATCCTGGACTTGAACTTTTCTTTTTTCAGACAATCGAAGATCCTTATCATGGCCGCCTTTATCATATCGGCCGCAGAACCCTGAATAGGTGTATTTATCGCAAGCCGCGCACCAAGCCTTGCCGTAGATTCGACCGGGCTCGCGAGTTCATGGATAAATCTGCGCCTGCCGAAAAGAGTTGTTGTATATCCAAGGGCGGACGCCCTTTCGACGGTGTCATCTATGAACTTCTTTACCATGCAATAATGTTCGAAGTAATTGCCTATATAAGCGGCCGCCTCCTTCATGGTGATGCCGAGCTCGGTTGAAAGGCCGTAAGGACCCATCCCGTAGACTATGCCGAAGTTTATGGCCTTCGCCCGCCTCCTCATCTCGGAGGTAACAAGCGCAGGCATTATGCCGAAGACCTCTGACGCAGTCCTAACATGGATATCTTCATCCTTTGTGAAGGCGTCAACAAGCACAGGGTCCTTCGACATATGCGCCAGTATCCTGAGCTCTATCTGTGAATAATCGGCGGAAAAGAAAGTGCATCCCTCCTCAGGGACAAAAGCCTCCCTTATCTTCCCGGCAAACTCTCCTCTCACAGGTATGTTCTGAAGATTTGGTCTTGAGCTCGAAAGCCGCCCTGTGGCAGTAACCGTCTGGTTGAAAGACGTGTGAATCCTCTGCGTCTCCGGATTCACTATTGAAAGAAGGGCGTCTACATAAGTGCTCTTTAACTTGGCCAGCTGCCTGAAGTTGAGTATAAGCCTCGGTATCTCATGCTCGCCCGCAAGCTGAGTGAGCACTTCTTCGTCGGTTGAAAAACCGGTCTTGGTCTTTTTCCGGGGCTTGAGCTTTAAAATTTCAAAAAGAAGCTCCGAGAGTTGCCTTGGAGAGTTTATATTAAAATTCATGCCCGCCGATTCGTAAACCCGTTTCTCGATAGCCGTGAGTTCGACTTCTATCTTATCCGAAAGACGACGCAATTTGTCCCTGTCAACCCTTATGCCGGCAATCTCCATGCTGGCAAGCACCCGGGAAAGAGGGAGTTCAATGTTTCGATAAAGCTTGAGAAAATTCTCATCCTCAAGCTTTTTATGAAAAATGTCTGATAAGCTGCATATAATGCCGGCTTTTTTGCAATATTTATTTTTTATATCATCGATGCCGGGAGGTTCCTTTACATCGAGAATCGACCCCAGGAATTCATACCCGATCTCCTCTATCGAATGCCCAGGCCTTGATGGATTCAAAAGATAAGACGCAAGCGACGTATCTATGCCAACTCCCCTCACCTCGATTCCTCTTCTATTAAAATACAGATACAGGGCCTTCGAATTGTCCGTATCCTTTATTATCCCCGCATCTTCAAGAAACTCCTTGAGGCGCCTATCGATAACGTCTATTGACAATTCGCCGCCGACGGCTACATAAAAGGCTTTCTCTGGACTTATTCCTACGGCTATCCCCTGCAAAACTGCTGCAAACCCATCTCCGCTCATCCTTAGAGTCAATGATGTCTTCACAACCTTCTTTAAATAGTCGGCTAAACTCACTAATCCTTCCAAAGAATCTATCAGCACGTATTCTGCCGGAACTTCCTGGGGCGATCTTGCTTCAGCCAATGCATCCTTCAGAATTTTGGAGAATTCAAGCTCCTTCAAAAGAGGTATGAGAACATCGTAATTTGGACCGCTGTATTTAAGGTCATCAAGAGAGCAGTCGATTTCGACGTTTGGATGAAGCGTGGCAAGATTCCTTGAAAGGACGGCCTGCTCTTTATTTTCACGAAGGCTTTTACGCAATCTTTCGCTCGGTATCTCTTCCACATGTTCAAAAACGCTTTCAAGCGAGCCGAACTGCCTTAGAAATTTGGCTGCGGTCTTAAAACCTATGCCCGGCACGCCAGGGATGTTATCTACCGAATCCCCGGCAAGCGCAAGAACGTCTCTTATAAGGCCGGGCTTTACTCCAAAGCGCTCTTCGACTTCGTCAGGGCCGTATTCCTTGCCACTCAGATAATCCAGTATCACGGTAGCGCCGTCGACGAGCTGATACATATCCTTGTCCCCCGTGACTATGGCTATCATGAGGCCGCTTCCCGAAAGCCTATTTACGAGTGTCGCTATAACGTCATCGGCCTCATAGGACTCTTTCTGGAGGATCGGGATGTCGAAGGCCGAAACGATTCTTTTTATATAAGGGATTTGAACGCTCAAGACGTCAGGCATCGGAGGCCTTTCAGCCTTGTAATCCACGAACAGTGCATGTCTGAAGGAGGGACCCTTCACGTCGAAAGCAATCCCTATGTATTCAGGATTATAGTCCTTCAGGATCTTGAGGAGGGACTGAGAT
>JAKAIQ010000033.1 GCA_021825035.1 Deltaproteobacteria bacterium
CGGTTTCGTGGAGATAGTGAAGGACATAGCCGATAGGACCAACCTTCTTGCGCTCAACGCGGCCATAGAGGCGGCGAGGGCGGGCGAGCACGGAAGGGGGTTTGCGATAGTCGCGGACGAGGTAAGGAAGCTTTCATTTCAGTCGGACAAGGCCGCATCGAGCATAGGCAGGGCCATGGTGGAGATGGCCGACGATATCGAGAACAAGTTTTCGAGCAAGCTCAACCAGAAAGGCCGCTCGGACGAGACGGCCCTGCTCGCAGGCCTCGAGAATCAGCTTGCGGCGCACGGCGAAAGCTACAGGGCGCTTTACAGCCTCAACAAGGACATACTCTCCGAGGTCGGGGCCGGAAGCGGCGTCGTGGCCGGAGAGGTCACCGAGCTGCTGGCCGCGGTGCAGTTCCAGGACATAGTGCGCCAGCAGGTCGAGTTCGTGATCGACATTCTCAAGCAATCGGGCGACCGCTCCGGGATACTTAAGGCCTGCGTGAACCGGCCTTCCGGCGAATGTTCCGGGGAGTGCAGGGCATCGGGCCTGAAGACCAAAAACGTCGAGAGGAACTACGTGATGGAGACGCAGAGGAGGGTCCACGGCAACGTGGTCGAACTGCATGGAAAAGGGGCGGCAGGGCCATTACCGAGGGTGGCGGTAGATGGCACGCAGGTCCGAAAAGAGGCCGAAGGCGCCGGAGTGACGTTTTTTTAGGCATCTTTCGACGTCTTGACGGCGGCTTCGGGCCAATAACGCGCCTCTGACGGATAAAAAGGAGGAAAAATGGCAAAGACGATAATGGTGGTGGACGACTCGGCTTCGATACGGCAGGTCATGGGCCTCACATTGAAGAAATCGGGCTATGACGTGATAGAGGCGACCGACGGCAGGGACGCCCTCAGCAAGCTGACCGGGCAGAAGATAAACCTGATAGTCTGCGACCTCAACATGCCCAACATGGACGGCATAACGTTTCTCAAGTCCCTCAAGTCTACGGACGGCTACAGGTTCACCCCGGTCGTCATGCTTACGACGGAATCGCAGGAGTCGAAAAAGCAGGAGGGCAAGGCCGCTGGCGCGCGGGCCTGGGTGGTAAAGCCGTTCAAGCCGGAGCAGATGCTCGACGCGGTCTCAAAATTGATGATGCCATAGGGAGCCTGGATATGAGCGTCAGCGCGGAAAGAAACGGCGGCACGGTCAGGATACGCATAGGCGGCGCGATGACCATCTACGACGCGGCCGGGATTAAAAAAAATCTCGAAGCCCATCTTTTTTCGGCGGACGAGGCGGAGATGGACCTTTCGGAAGTAAGCGAGATTGACACAGCCGGCCTTCAGCTTCTCATCCTCGCTAAAAAGGAGTCGCTTAACGCGCGCAGGCGATTGATGTTCATCGCTTCGAGCGCGGCGGTGGACGGGCTGGCGGCGCTCTACGGCGTTAAGGAATTCATCGGACTTTAGGCCCGGCACAGCCGGGGATCGAATAAAGGAAAGGCGTGGACGGCATGCTGGACAAAGACCTCGAAGGGGTGAAAAAGACGTTCGTACAGGAGAGCCACGAGCTTCTCGAGGCCATGGAAGAGGCCCTCCTTGCGCTTGAAAAAGACCCGGGGGACGCGGATACGGTAAACGCGCTTTTCCGCGCCGCCCATACCATAAAGGGTTCTTCCGGGGTGCTCGGGGCGGAAAAGGCGGAGAAGTTCACCCACGCGGTCGAGAACGTCCTTATGAGGATACGGGACGGCGAGATCCCCCTGACCGACGCAATCATCGGCGTAATGCTCGAATGCCGCGACCACATGTTGAGCCTCGTCGATCTTTTCGACGAAGGAAAGGATGAGCTGCCGGGATCGCTCGCCGCAAGGGACAGCCTTCTGACGGAAAGGCTCAACGCCTTTCTTCCGGCAAGCAAGCCCGGCGGAGAGGCCAACGGCGGGAATGGCGAAGCCGGGGCGGCCGCGGCCGCCGGCGAGTGGCATGTCTCGGTGCGATTCGGCAGGGACGTGCTCAGGCACGGGATGGACCCGGCGTCCTTCATAAATTATCTGTCGAGGCTTGGCGAGATTACGAGCCTCACGGCCGTCCACGACGCCATGCCCTCCTTCGAGGAGATGGACCCGGAGAGCTGTTATCTCGGCTTCGAGATAAGGCTCAGGACAAAAGTAAATCAAAAAACGATAGAAGACGCATTCGAGTTCGTGCGCGAGGAAAGCGCGCTTGCCGTCATCCCCCCGGGGAGCGGCGTCGGGCCGTACGCGGAACTCATAAAGGCCCTTCCCGACGACCCGGAAAAACTCGGCGAGATACTCGTAAGCTGCGGGGCCGTATCCAGAAAAGAGCTTGAGCAGGCCATGTCCGCGCGGCCGGGCCTGCCCTGCGAGGCGCCGCCGGAAAAGGCGGCCTTCGAGCGGGGAGCGTCCGGGGACGCCTCCAACAAGCCGGGGAAGGCGCGGGCAAGGGAGTCCCGGACGATGCGCATAGACGCCGACAAGCTCGACGCCCTCATCAACCTTGTGGGGGAGCTCGTGAGCGCCGGCGCCAATATCGACGAGCACTCAAGAAGGCTCAGGGACGGCTGGCTTCTCGAATCCTCCTCCATAATGTCGCGCCTCGTGGAGGAGATAAGGGAGAGCGCCATGAGGCTCCGGATGGCGCCCATAGGCGAGGCCTTCAACCGCTTTCACAGGGTCGTGCGCGACATAAGCCGGGCCCTCGGCAAGGACATCGGGCTTTCCATAAGCGGCGGCGAGACGGAACTGGACAAGACCGTCATAGAGAAGATAAACGACCCGCTCATGCACCTTGTGCGCAACGCCATCGATCACGGGATAGAGATGCCGGAGGCGAGGGCCGCGGCGGGAAAGGCGGCGAAGGGCACGGTGAGGCTCAACGCCTTCCACGACGCCGCGGGGATAACGATAGAGATAACGGATGACGGCAGGGGGCTCGACCGCAAAAAGATCCTCGAAAAAGCGGCAAGGCTGGGGCTCCTGAACCCCGGGCGGAATCCTTCGGAAAGCGAGCTGCTCGGACTCATATTCGAGCCGGGCTTCTCCACGGCGGACGAGATCACGAAGCTCTCCGGCAGGGGCGTGGGGATGGATGTCGTCAAGAAGAACGTGGAGGAGCTACGGGGGACGATAGCCGTCGAGAGCCGGGAAGGCGCGGGAGCCACCGTAAGGATAAGGCTTCCGCTCACCCTCGCGATAATCGACGGCTTCATGGTCGGGATAAACTCCTCGCATTACATAATCCCGCTCGACATGGTCGTCGAGTGCGTGGAGCTGGGCGAGGCGGACAGAAGGGCGTCAGACAGGAGGCGCTATGTCAACCTGAGGGGCGCGACACTGCCATATGTCAGGCTCAGGGACTTCTTCAACGACCACGGCAACCGGCCGCCCTTCGAGAATATCGTCGTCGTCGACTGCGGCGGACAAAAGACCGGGCTCGTCGTCGACGAGCTTCTGGGCGAGGTCCAGACGGTAATAAAGCCGCTCGGCCGGGTCTACAGTAACGTAAGAGGGATATCCGGGGCCACTATCATGGGCACCGGAAAGGTCGCGCTCATCCTGGACGTCGCCGGGCTCGTGCAGTCGGTCGAACGGGCCGGCGCGCTCACGGCATGAGAAGGCGGCCATGAACCCCGGTTGACGGAGCCGCGCCGGGGCGCGCAACGGGAAATACGGACAAAGGCAGGATAATAAAAGGGAGGAGCTGAAGATGAACTTTTTCAAGGATTTGAAGACCGGATCAAAACTCATCGCGAGCTTCGCGGTCATCCTCGTTCTGTTCCTCGCGCTCGGGGCGATAGGAATAAACAGGATGATCAACATGAAGCGCATGCTTCAGACGTTCTACGACGAAAGGTTCACCACGGCGGTAGACCTCGGCAATATTAACTACAATCTTGCGAGCATCCGCATCGAAGCCCTCAACATAATGAACGAGAGCGACCAGAGCAAGCGGCAGGCGCTCTTCGACCTCGCCGTGGAGGCGGAAAAGGAGACGAACGTCCTCGTCGACAAGTACGGCGCGCTGAACCTGAAGGGTGATGAGAAGAAGGTCTTCGACGAGTTCAGGAACGCCTGGAAAAGCTACAACGAATCCAGGCTCCGTACCTTCAATCTTGCGCTCGCCGGAAGATTGAAGGAGGCCAGGGAAAACGCGGAGACGGACGCCGCGGCAAAGTTCAAGACGCTCGACTCCAGGGCCCATAAGCTCATCGAGATGCAGGACGAGGCCGGAAAGGTCCTCTACCGGCAGGGGAACGAGGATTACGCGTTTACGAGGAACATGATAGTCGGCGCGACAGTCTTCGCGATGCTCTTTTCGATCGCCATCATAGCGATACTGACCAAGCTCATAGCGAAGCCGCTCCAGGAGCTTACGCTGAACGTGGCCAACAGGGTGGCGCTGGGCGACCTTACGGTGGCCATAGAGGCGAAGGGCAAGGACGAGATCGGCCAGCTCCTCGCGTCGATGAAGAACATGGTCGATAAGCTTCGGGACGTGGTCTCGGACGTCAGGACGGTTTCCGACAACGTCGCCTCCGGAAGCCGCCAGCTCGCGTCCGGCTCCCAGCAGATATCGCAGGGCGCCTCGGAGCAGGCCTCGTCGATCGAGGAGACGGCCTCGTCGATGGAAGAGATGGCCTCCAACATAAGGCAGAACTCGGACAACTCCCAGCAGACCGAGAAGATAGCCCAGAAATCCGCCATGGACGCGGCCGACAGCGGAAGGGCCGTGGCCGAGACCGTTAACGCGATGAAGGAGATAGCGAGCAAGATATCGATAATAGAGGAGATAGCGAGGCAGACCAACCTCCTTGCCCTTAACGCCGCCATAGAGGCGGCCAGGGCCGGGGAGCACGGCAAGGGGTTCGCCGTCGTCGCCTCGGAGGTGAGGAAGCTGGCCGAAAGGAGCCAGGCCGCCGCCGCCGAGATTTCGACGCTTTCCTTCGGGAGCGTGCAGGGGGCGGAGAAGGCGGGGGAGATGCTCGCAAGGCTCGTCCCCGACATACAGAAGACATCGGAGCTCGTCCGGGAGATAAGCGCGGCAAGCAACGAACAGAACAGCGGCGCGGACCAGATAAACAGGGCCCTTCAGCAGCTCGACCAGGTGATACAGCAGAACGCCGGAGCGGCCGAGGAGCTTTCATCCACCTCCGAAGAGCTCGCCTCGCAGGCCGAACGGCTCCAGGAGACCATATCCTTCTTCAAGGTCGTCGGAGGCGGCGCAGTAAGGCAGCTTAAGGCGGTAAAGGCCGCCGGGCCGGGGCCGCAGAAGCTCAGGGTCGCCCATCCCGTCAAACCAGCGGCAAAGCCGAGGCCCGCGGAGAACGGCGGGGTCGCGCTCGACCTGGGGACGATAGGCGGGGAAGACGCCGAGTTCGTAAAATATTAGCGGCCTGACCGGAGGGCAAAAAAATGAGTGTAGCTGTGATGACGGATATCGCGCAGTACCTGACTTTCAGGCTCGATAGCGAGGTCTTCGCCCTCGGCATATCACAGGTGAGGGAGGTCCTCGATTATACGGCCACGACGAAGGTCCCCGGAAGCCCGGATTTCATGAGGGGCGTCATCAACCTGCGCGGAAGCGTGGTGCCGGTCGTCGACATGCGGCTCAAGTTCGCCATGCCGGCGGCCGAGAAGACGGCGAACGCCTGCATAATAATCGTGGAGATAAACATCGACGGCGAAAGGGTGGTGCTCGGCGCCCTGGCCGATTCCGTCCAGGAGGTGGTGGACCTCGAGCCCGGCTCCATAGAGCCGCCGCCGCGGCTCGGCACGAGGCTCAAGACCGACTTCATAAAAGGCATAGGCAAGCGCGGGGAGCAGTTCATCATCATACTGGACATAGAAAAGGTCTTCTCGGCGGACGAACTCGCGCTCGTAAGCGGGCCGGGGGGCGAAGCCCGGCGGGCGGAGGCCTGATAAGGCGGATGGGGCCTCCGATCTTCCGCGCCATGGCTCGATCGGACGAAAGGCGGGATAATGGCCGGTAAAGGGAACGGCGATATGGAAAAACTTCAGCGCGGGCCTCTCGGGCCTTCGTGCCATGAGGAGGCGGCTATCCATGATCTGCGGCAAAGGCTCTCGGACAGGAGCTTCGCGAGGCTCGGCGACTTCATAACCCGGACCGTCGGCGTCAAGATGCCGGAGGTTAAAAGGACGCTCCTCGAATCGCGCCTCGCCAGGCGACTGCGGCAGCTTGAGATGCGCTCGTTCGACGAATACTGCGATTATCTCTTCGGCGGGGATTGCGCCGAAGAGATAGCGCACATGATAGACCTTGTCGTCACGAACAAGACGGACTTCTTCAGGGAGCCGGCCCACTTCGACTTTCTTGCAGGCGAGGCCCTGCCCGTACTCGCGGCGGCAGGCGCCGGGACCAGGAGGACTCTCAGGGTATGGAGCGCCGGGTGCTCGACCGGGGAGGAGCCTTACACGATAGCGATGATATTGAAGGACTTCGCCGAAAGCCTTGCGGCGTTCGACTTCGAGGTCGTCGGCACCGACATCTCGACGCGGGTTCTCGCCAGGGCCTCGGCTGGCGTATACGAAGAGGATAAGGTGTCTCCGGTTCCCATGGATTGCCGCAGGAGGCACCTCCTCAGGAGCCGCGACAGCTCGAAGGGGCTTGTCAAGATTACGCCGGAGCTCCGCTCCCATGTGAAGTTCCACAGGCTCAACCTCATCGACGACGAATGGGAATTCCAGGAGAAGGCCGACGTAATATTCTGCAGGAACGTCATCATTTACTTCGATCGCGGGACGCAGCAGACCCTTTTCAAAAAGTTTCTCGGAAACCTGTCCCACGGCGGCTACATCTTCATAGGCCACTCCGAGACATTGAACGGCTTTGACCTTCCCCTGGTCAAGGAGGCTCCGACGATTTACAGGAAGGTGCGGCCATAGGGAGGGCGCGGGAGGCGATATACATATGCGGAAATTTTCGGACGAAGACATAATAAGGGAGCTTCAGGGCAGGCTCATGGCAAAGGACAGGGCCAACAATGCCCTCACGGTGATGACCGGGAGGCTGAGGGCGCTGAACGACCGGCTCATCGAATCCGAGAAGCTCAAGACGCATTTCCTCTCCAACATAAGAAATGAGCTGAATAACCCGCTGGCCTCCATACTCACCTCGTGCGAGATCATACTTTCCGGTGATGGGCGCGCGGACCCGGAGGTTCCCGGGTCGGTCATAGAGATGATACACAAGGAGTCCTTCAACCTCAACTTCCAGCTCAGCAACATCTTTATCGCCGCCGAGCTCGAGGCGGGCGAGTCGGCCTCGAGCCCCACCTCGGTCGATATCGCCGCGCTTGTCCGCTCCACGGCGGATTCGTTCCGCCGGAAGGCCGTTGAGGCGGGCGTCGCCATCATCGTCGAGCTTGACGGCATAAACGGCTTTTTCAGGACTGACGGCGGAAAGATCAGGTGCATAATAGCGAACCTTCTTTCTAACGCCATAGAGTTCGGGGCCGGCAAGCCCGTTGAGATAAGGGCCTGCAAGACCGGGGCGAGCCTCAGCGTCTCGGTAAAAGACCGGGGGCCGGGGATAGACGCCTGCCACCACGGCGCGATCTTCGAGAGGTTCAAACAGCTCGACGCCGGCTCCGCCAAGGCCCATGCGGGACACGGCCTCGGCCTGAGCGTGGCAAGGGCCCTTGTCGAAGTCCTCGGCGGTACGATAGCGGTCATAAGCGGGGCGGGCGAAGGGGTCGAGTTCAGTGTATCCGTGCCCGAGGCCCCGGCGATCGAACAGTCCGCAGTCTTTTCATCCGCGGGCAATGACTTCTTTTTCGAGGGGGAGAGGTTCTGAGAAGAACCCGCGGCGTCTTTTGGTCTTTCGGCGAGGCCGAAAATATCTTTCGGCGGCCGTTATAATCGTTGTATGAGATTGCGGCGGATATGGAGATCTTTCAGGGTGAAGCCAGGAATAGCCGTTTCCTCTATCCGGGGATGCTGTGCGTTCATGGCGGCCAGCATGCCGTGACGACGGTGCTCGGCTCGTGCGTCGCCGTCTGCCTCTGGGACGGGCTTGCGGGCGCGGGCGGCATAAACCACTACCTGCTTCCGCTCTGGAACGGCGAAGGGCTGCCGACGCCCAGGTACGGGAATGTCGCCATATCGATGCTCGTCGAGAGGCTTCTTCAAATGGGTTGCCTCAAAGCCAATCTCAAGGCCAAGATATTCGGGGGGGCGAACATGATCGGCGGCTTTCTCAACGTCGGGGAGAGGAACATCGTCCTTGCCGAGAGCGCGCTCTCGGAGAACGGCATAAAGATAGTCAGCCGGGACACGGGAGGCACGACCGGCCGGAAGATCATGTTCCTTACGGCCTCCGGCGACGTTTACGTGAAAAAATTCACAAAGGCGCAGGAGACCGGATGACAGGCACGCTCGCAGGGGATGAGAAGAAATACCGGGTGCTCATAGTGGACGACTCCGCCGTCGTGAGGAAGGCCCTTTCGGCCATAATCTCAGGCGACCCGCAGCTCTCGGTCATGGCCGTCGCCGCGGACCCGTTCATAGCCGCCGACAAGATCCGCGAGGAAGTCCCTGACGTCATCACCCTCGACGTCGAGATGCCGAGGATGGACGGGATAACCTTTCTCCAGAAGGTCATGAGCCAGCGACCGATACCGATAGTGATCATCTCAAGCCTTGCCGGGAGCGGCTCGGAGACCGCCATAAAGGCCCTCGAGATCGGCGCGGTCGACGTCATAGCGAAACCGTCGCTCGGCACGAGGGAATTCATAGAGGAAGCCAGGGTGCTCATATGCGACGCGGTAAAGGCCGCCGCGCTCTCGCGCCGCAGGCCGCCCGTACGGCATATCGTCGAACCCAAGCTCACCGCGGACGCCGTCATATCGAAGAGAGCGACGAAGGCAATGGCTCAAACCACCGATAAGGTCGTTCTCATAGGGGCCTCGACAGGCGGAACCGAGGCCCTGCGCGTTCTTTTAAGGGACATGCCCCCCGATTCGCCGGGCATAGTCATCGTCCAGCACATGCCGGAGAAGTTCACCACCACGTTCGCCGCCCACCTCGACGAGGAGTGCAGGATAACCGTCAAGGAGGCCGCGGATGACGATACCGTCATAAGGGGGCGCGCCCTCATCGCCCCCGGGAACCGCCACATGCTGCTTAAAAGAAGCGGCGCCCGCTATTACGTGGAGATAAAGGACGGCCCTCTCGTGGCGCGCCATCGCCCCTCGGTGGACGTCCTCTTCCGCTCCGGGGCCGGGTACGCAGGCAAAAAAGCGGTTGCGGCGATACTCACCGGCATGGGAGACGACGGCGCCAGAGGCCTGCTTGAGATGAAAGAGGCGGGCGCATACGCGATAGCCCAGGACGAGGGGTCCTGCGTCGTCTTCGGCATGCCGAAAGAGGCGATAAAAATCGGAGCCGCAAATGAAGTCCTTGCCCTCAAAGACATAGGACGGAAGATCCTCGACAGGTGCCGGTCGTCATCCGTTGCCGGCTCGGCGGCCTCATAATCCTTCAAGCAGGGATATTTCGCCGGGGCTTTCGCGCCATTTGCGCGCTTCAATATGGCCTCCGATCGAGAGAGCCTCAAATCGCTTGACTGATCGGCTGGCATTGTGGGATAATATTACAAGAAGTTCGGAAGTGCTTGTTGTTATCTAACCGCAAAGGCTTTCACTTTGCGGTTTTTTTATGACGCGCCCTCCGCGGCTTCAAATCTTCGGAAAGGAGGTGCATCGTCATGTCAACGGGAATAGTTAAGTGGTTCAACGAATCCAGGGGTTATGGTTTTATAACCAAGGACGAAGGCGGGGACGTTTTCGTCCACTACGCCGAGATAAAGGGCGAAGGCTTCAAGACTCTTAAAGAGGGCGACAGGGTCAGCTTTGAAGAGGAAAAAGGCCCCAAAGGCCCAAAGGCGGTCAATGTGGCAAGGTTATAATCGGTTGACCTGCGAAAAAGGCGGGAGGCCGGAACTTCCCGCCTTTTTCGCAATGAAATTCTTCGTCATAAATGACTGAGAATTCCGATGGTACGGAAAGATCATTTGTAATTACTCCCATTCATGCCCCGGAAACTCCCCCTGAATCGTTTTCGTTCTTCTCAGGCATTATCTGCGCGCGCAGGTTTTTGACGCCCGCCCGCCAGTGAAGAGGCCCTTCAAAATCTTCTCATCCGATCTTCAAGGACTTCCGCGAGGTAAGCCCTCGCGTCCCTGACCGCCTTTTTGACCGGTTCGCCCGCGGCCAATCCGGCGGCTATCGCCGACGAAAGCACGCATCCCGTGCCGTGGAGGACTTCCCTTCGGGCCATGATCCTTTTCCCCCCGTAATATTCGAAACCGGACCCGTCGTAGAGTATGTCGGCCGGCGCGCCTTTCAGATGCCCGCCTTTGACAAGCACATGGGCAGGCCCCAGGGAGTATATCCTTCTCGCCGCTTCTTCGGCGTCTTTTACGCTCTTTATCTCGACGCCGGAGATGATGGAGGCTTCAGGGACGTTGGGGGTCACCACGGCCGCAAGCGGAAACATGGCCTCGAGCGCCTTTATCCCCCGTTTTTCGAGGAGCGGCATGCCGCTCGTAGAGCGAAAGACGGGGTCGAGCACGATATTCCTGAGTTTCGCGCCCCGCAGCGCCCGGACGAGCATGGCCACGTTGCCGGCGCTTCCGAGCATGCCTATCTTAACGGCATCCGGCTCGAATTCTTCGAGCAGGGCGGTTATCTGCTTCCTGACGAAAGCCGGGGGTATATGAAGGGTGGCTTTCACGGCCCTTCGGTTCTGAGCCGTAAGGGACGTCACGACGGAAAGGCCCATGACCGAGAAGTCTTCAAGCGTCCTCAGGTCCGCCTGCACCCCCGCCCATCCCGAAGGGTCGAAACCGGCTATGGCGAGGACTTTTTTCATTGGATGATCTCTATTTCGCGAAATAATATATGACGCCGCTCTGCACGAGGCCGAGCAAAAATCCGACCGCGGCGCCGAAAAACCCCAGATGCCTCAACTCGGAGGCCATGAAGTCGGTGAGCCCTCCCTCGAATTTCACCAGATCGAGGCCGTCTATCTTCGAGACGAGGAGTTCCTCTATATCGATGTTTTCCTTGAACTTCGCGGCAAGCGCGTCTTTTTTCCTGTCGATCCCGCGGAGCGCCTCTTTCGTAAGGAGATATTTTATATGGTATTTGAGGTTGTCGGATACGACCCCTATCACGGGGAATTTTCTCAGGTTCGGCGAGCTCAGCCTGTGATCCACGACCTCCTCGATAGTCTTCTCGATCTCCCCTTTCCAATCGATGTTGTTCAGGGCGAGCATGAGGTCTTTTGCCGAGAGCAGCTCGTTTTCGACGGCGCGGGCGAGCGTTCTCGATATCTCTTTGCGCCTTTTGGGTATGAAGCCCTGAAGCCTTACTCCGAGGACGTCGACCGGAAGGTGCGGTTTGAAGAGGAGCTTAATGGCGAGATAGTTGGCGAACCATCCGATTACCGCGCCGAAGACCGGCGGCAGAAGGATCAAGACCATCTATGGAATCTCCGGGACAGGCATCTAAGGGGTTCTACCGCCGGCCGTGGGACGCCGTTGATTCAAGGGATTTCGTTGCGAATCGCGGCATGCCGGCGATTTAATCTTTTCAGGGCCGATTCCCCGGCCGCCCCCGGCCGCGTTTTCTTATCGAAGTTTCGACGCCTCGCGGCTTGCCGCAAGAAGGTTCACAGGGCTTCATCGCAGGCCGCGGCGCGGCAGGCGGCGTTCACGGAGGATTCATTTTTTTGCCCCGCCGGAAAAGAAACCTTTCCTCGAAAGCTCCTCCTCGAAGTACTTCCTGTAAAGGACGTCCCACTCGCGGCTGCCCTCCGGAACGTCCCTCGAAAGGGAGCGGATCTTATCTCTGGCGGCCGTATCGGCTTCGTCCTCGACGGCGAGGTAATCGGTCAACGCGCGCTTTATTTCGCTCAAGACCCGATCGTCGTCGATGAAATCCACGAGGTCGTCCTTCCATACGCCGTCCGAGATGAGATGCGCTATGTGAGAGACCCTGTCCTCGGAAAGCCTCATAGCACGATCCCCCTTTCCCTGGCGAGTTTCCCCTTTATCATGTTGAACATCTTCCTGTAATCTACCCGGCTCGAATCAACGGCCCCGGAATGGGTCCTGAGTATTTCCTCGACCTCCCTGTCGAGGTCGTCCTCCGTCTTCAGGTCGTCGAGTATTATGCCGTTTATCCTCTCAAGAAGCCTTTCCCTGGCCGTCTTGAGGATGATGAGGTTTCTATCCTCGAGCCTCTTGAGTATGAAGTCCGATAGCTTTTCGACCTGTTCTTTCGTGAGTTTCATGTGTAGAAATTAGCACAGTTTCCCCCTGTTTACAAGGATGGAGGTTGACAGGGCGCATTTTTTGTTCTATAACTTAGCAAGTTACTTGCATAATCCCCGAGGGGTGGTAAGTGCCGAGAAGGCGGACCGGTCATGGCTTCATGATTATCGGTATCACCTTGATGTTGGCCGGGATCATGACCTATATATACCCGGAGACGACGTTCAGGCGTAGAGAACCCCCGCGTTTTTTAAAACCGCCGCATACGAGCGAGGTTACGATAAGCGTGCCTGGGTTCGTATCGATAGGATCGGCCATAATAGGCGGATATCTCATTTATAGAAGCTTTCAATCAAAAAAAAGAGGAGGACGATCCGCATGAACTTGATAAAAAGCCTTTATTTCAGGCAGATAGCGATAATACTCATATTCGGCCTTCTTATCATCGGTTCGATACCAGCGGAGAGCATGGCCTATGTGGTCGGGTCGAATTACGACGAGACTCAGTCCGCCTCGGCGTTTTCCAGGGCGGCAGACATGGCTAAGATACAACGCGTCCTCGAATCGCGGATAATAAGCGGC
>JAKAIQ010000261.1 GCA_021825035.1 Deltaproteobacteria bacterium
GGAGAGCCTTGGCGGACATGTGCCATCGGGCCTCATACGGGAGAGGTGCGACAGGCTGAGGGAGCTCGACAGCATCAAAAGGGAACGGTTCTATAAAGATTTTACCGGTAAAAAAGCCGAGGTGCTCGTCGAGTCGGCGAGGGACAGGGCTACCGGATGGCTGAGGGGCAGGGCGCGCAACTACATACCGGTGGTCTTTGGCGGCAAGGACGGCTTCATGGGAAGGCTCGCGGAGGTGGTTCTTACGGGATTTACGGCCGGGGGCATGACCGGGACGATCCGGGAGGCCGCGCCGGCAACCGAGCTTGCCGGGCGGGCTTGACATAGTCCCGCCTTTTAGACGGTCTTCGGGGGGCGGCTGTTTCAGGCCGTTCCGGTCAGCATCCCAGCTCCTTTTCTATCCTTACTATCGCCCTCCTCGATTCCATGAGGGCCTTTCCGGGTTGCGCCTGCCTCTTCATCACCAGCACCAGGCAGAGGTCTTCCTTGAGCGAGCATACGGTGATCCTCGATGCCCCGGTGGTGATGGATATCGCCTTTACCGGGCCTTCGTCGAGCCTTTCCGCCGCATCCCGTACGATATTGAGTATCACCCCGTGGTGCGCGCCGATGAGGTCCATCTCAAGGGCCGGCGAGGCGGTGAAAGACGCGACCATGTCCCCGTCCGCGCCGAGGAGCACGGCCCCGCTTGCGCCGCTCCTTTCCGTCAGTTCATGCAATATGGCTTCAAAGGGCATTTCCATGGTCTATCGTGCGGCTGGTATCGTTCTTTTTTGCCCTCGCGGGCTAAAACCTCAACGAGATAGTCTTGGATACGCCCGGCTCTTCCATGGTTATGCCGTAGAGGGCGTCCGCCATTTCCATCGTCTTCTTGTTGTGCGTTATGAGAACGAACTGGCTTCTTTCCGCCATCTCGCGGACGAAGCCGTTGAACCTGTCGATATTGGCCTCGTCGAGAGGCGCGTCCACCTCGTCGAGGAGGCAGAACGGGCTCGGCTTTATGAGGAATATCGAGAATATGAGCGAGGTCGCGGTGAGGGCCTTCTCGCCTCCCGACAGGAGCGTGATGTTCTGCAGCCTTTTCCCCGGCGGCTGCGCGACTATCTCGATCCCGGCCTCCAATATGTCGCCGTCGTCCGCGAGCCTTAGTTCGGCCTTGCCGCCGTTGAAGAACCTCGGAAATGTCTCCTGGAACTTGGAGTTTATCTCGTCGAAGGCGCTTTTGAACTTTTCGCGCGTGGTCCTGTTTATCTTGGTTATGGCCGCGTGCAGGCTTTCGACTGACCTTGAGAGGTCCGATTGCTGGTCTACGAGGAACTGGTGCCTCCTTTCGAGGTCGGCGTATTCCTCGAGAGCCGAAAGGCTTACCTCGCCGAGGGCGGCTATCTTCTCCCTGAGATCGTCTTTACTGGACTCGAGGGTATCGAGCGCCGGGGCTTCTTCTCCATCCGTCGCCGGAGTCCCTATGTCCACGCCGTACTTCTCGTTCATCCTTTCCTTGAGATTGGCCATGGCGAGCTCGGTCTCCTTGATCTCTATCGAGATCTCTCCCTTGAGCTCCGTGAGCCGGTTCGAGCGGGCCTTTATTCCCTTTAACCCGGCATCCGTTTCCGTCATGCGTCCGCTCAGCTCCTGGAGAAGTTCGGCCTTCCCGGAGCCTTCGTTTTTCGCCGCATCCGCGAGCCCGAGGAGCCCTTCGAGCCGCGCCTTGAGAGAGTCTATCTCGCCCGCCTTCAGGGCCGCCTCCTCCCCGCCGGCCGCGATCTCGTCTTCCCTCGACCGTATCCTCGCCGACGACTCTCCGGCCGCTTTTTCCCTTTCGGCCGCCTGTCTCCCGAGCGCGTCGAAACGCTCTTTGGCCTTGGCGAGGGCCACTCTTATCTCGGTGACCGCGCGCGAAAGCCCTTCCTTTTCGGCGGCCACCTTCGAGAGCGCGTCCTGATACACGGCGGCGAGCGCGTCTTTTTGAGCGGCCGCGGTCTCGAGGCCCTCCCTCTCGCCGGAAAGGGCCGCTTTTTTGACGGCTATCTCGGCGAGCCTTGCGCCCGATTCGTCGATCTCGGCGGTCATGGAGGAGACGAGCGCCGTGAGCCTGCCGAACTCGTCCTGGCGCGCCTTGAGCGCGTTCTCGAGGTTGACACGCGCGATATCCGCCTCGTGGAGCCTTTCCCGGTACGCCTCGAGCGAGGGCCTGGTTGCCAGTATGGCCTCTTCCGCGGCCTTCACTTCGCCGTCGAGCGCGGATATCCGGCCTTCAAGCTCCGAGGCCCTCTGGCGGAGCATCTTTATTTCGCCCCTTTTCTGCAATATCCCCGGATCGCCGGAGTTCGACGAGCCGCCGGTTATCGTCCCCTGAGGGTCTATGACCTCGCCGTCGAGCGTTACGATCGTCCGGTACGCGCCGTTCTGCCTCCAGAGGTCGAGCGCAGCCGGCAGGTCTTCGACGACGACGGCGTCCCCGATGACGTAGCTTACCACCGGGTCGTAGCCGTCCTTTATCCTTATCTCGCCCAGAAGCCCCTTCGTCGCCGGATAATCGACGCCCGCCTCCACCGGCAGCGGCGCCCTCAACGGGCGCGCCTCCCTGGCAGGGACGAAGCTCCCTCTGCCAGCGCCGTTCTTCTTAAGATACTCTATGGCCTCGACCCCGTCCTTCTGGGTTCCGACTATGAGATACTGGAGCCTTTCGCCCATCACGGCCTCGACCGCCTTCTCGTAGCCGGGGTTAGTCTCGATGACGTCGGCCATCAGGCCGAAAACGCCGGCGTCGTTCCTTCGCATTATCGCC
>JAKAIQ010000262.1 GCA_021825035.1 Deltaproteobacteria bacterium
CCTTCGCTCGTCTCCGAAATAATTATCGACCTCCGGCCCTATCTCCTGCACGAGGCTTATATGTCGCCTTGTCGCCTTCTCCTTGATCATTATGAAAGAATTCTTCAGCAGGCTCGCCATCGAAAAATCAGAAGGTTCCAGCTGTTCCTTCCCGGCTTCGATCTTTGAAAGATCGAGAATCTCGTTTATCAGGTCGATAAGGTGCTGGCCGGACTGGTTTATTCCTTTAAGATACTCTTCCTGCTTATCGGCCAGCGGCCCGTATATCCTTTCGAGAAGCACCTGGCTTAGGCCTATTACCGCATTCAATGGCGTCCGGAGTTCATGCGACATGTTGGCCAGGAACTCGCTTTTCAGCCTGTTAACCTCTTCGAGCTGCTCACGAGCATGCCTCAGGATTACCGCCTCCTGGGTTTTCTTTACCAGTTCGTCTCTGGCAAGGATGGTTTCCGTTATGTCTATGAGTGTGCCCATCCCTGCAAGTTTTCCGGAATAAATTACGTTCGACCCGTGTATCTCGACATGAATGACCTCTTTTGTTTTGGTTATCCCACGGAAAAGATAGTGCGTTGTCGCAACTTCTCCGGACTCTCTTTTACTTATGTTTCTCTGCACAAGCGGCCAGTCCTCCGGATATACGAGGTCTTTGACGGTTACAGTATCCGTTATTTCTCCGGGTTCATATCCGAATATCTCCGCAAAACGCGGGTTCACGTATTTGAAGAAACCACCTTGGATTATGTAAACCCCTACGCCTGACTGCTCTACCAAGTTACGGAACTTCTCCTCGGACTCCCTGAGCGCCTGCTCTACCCTTTTTCTTTCTGTAATATCCTTTACTATATGTATGAATGAATTGAGATGTTCATCCATGAATACCGGATATAATGTCGTCTCGAAATATCTTCCGTTGAAAAACATTTCGCTGCTTGACGGTTTTTCAAGCCCTTTCAGAAGATCTTCCGCCGGGCAGAATGGAATCATTTTATCGGAGTCATGGAACATCTCGTAGCATTTATGGCCCACAATCTCATCTATCTCCTTGCCAAAATATCTGGACACGGCCTTGTTTGCCCTTATAATCGTATGGTCTGGCCGATGTATGGTTATCATCTCTTCCATCGCATCGAAGGTAAGCTCCCATTCCTTTTTCCCGGCGGCTATCTTTTCCAGAAATCTGTGGTTCAATATGCCGGTCGCCAACTGGTTTGAGACAGAGGTTAAAAGGTGAATTTCGGAATCCGACAGAACAGTTCCGGAATCGAGGTAATAGGTCATAACGCCCAGAATTCCGCTTTTGCCTTTTATTGGGAGAACGGCATGGCCATGCTGCTGCATGTCAGGATAATGTGTCGTATGGCGGGGGTCGCAAAAACAATCTTTGGATAAAATTATTTCTCCGCTCTCCGCGGCCCTCCCGCACAGGCACTGGCCCATTTTAATACGGGCCTCTTCTTGCAGCAGATACGGCGAAATTCCAACCTGCGCGGCCATGTAAAACTCGCCCCCATCCTTCTCGTCGCGGAGAAAAATCGCCCCCTTTTTCTGTATTTCAAGGAACGGTATGGACAGTGTCTTCTCCAGCACCATCTGGAGCATCACATTTACATTATTATTGGAGGCTATTATCTCGGCGACTTCATTGAGGGCCTGAAACTCCCTGTTTTTGGAAATAAGCTTGGAATCGTTCTCCGTGAGGCTTTTCACGAGTTTTGCGTTTATTATGGCTATCATAGCCTGGTCGGCCACCTGCATGGCGAATTCGACTTCAGAATCCGAGAAGATATGCCGGGTCAGCTTATTATGCAGGCATATAACCCCTTGCGCCGAACCATTTCCGCCAAGCGGAATCAGGATTATATATTTTGCGGCAAGCATCCTGTAAGCCTCCGTATCCTCATCGACCTCGTTCAGTATTACCGGCTTTCTATTTTTTATAACTTCAGAAACCAAGGGAAGGGTATCGAGAGGGAAACAGGCCTGACCTTCTGCAAAAGCAAAATTATAACTTTTAACAACGTTTACTGCTTTATTAGGGTCGTCATATAAAAATATAACGCCCGATTCCATTTCAAGAGCGCCGGCCAGGTTCTCCACCAGTATCCCGAATATCTTTTCAAGGTCGAGTGTGGAGACCATCGCCTTGTCGATTTTGTTTAGCATGGCGAGATGCCGGTTCTTTTCCAGGACGGCGCTCTCTGCCTTCTTTCGAGAGGTCACATCATGCACTACCTCCATAACGGATGTCACGTTGCCATGCAAGTCCCGGAGCGGAGACGCGGTTATTTTTATATATGTATCCCTGCCAATGGTCTGGACATGTCTCTCTGATTTATGTACCTTGCCGTCGCTGAAACTTTCGACAACCGGGCAGCCTTCGCATATCGCGCCATTATTTTCATACGCATTGTAACAGCGATCTCCGACATGGGCGCCCAACACGCCGATAATTGCCGCATTCTGGTACAGTATGCTCATGTTCCTGTCCTGGATACTGATATTGTCTTCCATGCAGGAAATTATCTCTTCCACGCTGTGTTTTTCCTCAAGGAGAGCCTTATGTGACCTGTATAACAGATAGAAAAGCGGGCTTAGAACAATTACGAGGGACAGTGAATCGGTGACGTTCTCAAGTGTGCCGGACAACCTTAGCGTCTCAAGAACTATCATCAGCAGATACTCTGCCGCCGCTATGCCTGTAATCAGCAGAAGTATCGGAAGAAGTGTCTTATTCCTTTTCATCTTACGGCCTTATGTCTTACAGCGCCATCTTCCACTCCATGGACC
>JAKAIQ010000263.1 GCA_021825035.1 Deltaproteobacteria bacterium
CACAGAAAGCAGACGAACTGCTCGACCGCGGGCTCCGTTTTCAAGTTTTTCGACTGGGCTTACAGGAACGGCTCAGGCATGGCGAAGTCGCTCGACTATGTCCCTATTCCCGAAAAGGTTTACGGCGTAATGGAAGATAGTTGGGCCAAGGAGGTAAGGTGCGACGGAAGGGTTGTCTGGAAATAGCCTGCCTGAACGTTCGCCGTGCGCCCCTCCGGATTTCCACGGCTATTAACCGGAGGGGCGCGGCATTTGGCGAAAACGCCCCAAATCTGCCGAAACTTTGATATACTTGTGGGGCCGCGCCTTCGAGAAAGGGCATCTGCGTCCGGCTGGAGGATGGAATCGGCCTGGCGAAAGCGCGCGGCAAAGACTACATCCGGTCAAGAGAGCGATCGATGACTGTCAACCCCAGGGCTGGAAAGCCGGCGGAAGCGTCGTCGCTGGTGGACGTGCCGGCGCTCGTAACGGCCTATTATACTGAAATACCCGACCCCATGGCGCCCGGAGAACGGGTCGTCTTCGGAACATCTGGGCACCGGGGTTCCTCTCTAAAGAAGAACTTCAACGAAAGGCATATCCTCGCAATCGCTCAGGCCATCTGCCAGTACCGGGCGGCGCAAGATATCAGCGGCCCGCTTTTCCTCGGCATTGACACTCATGCCCTTTCGGCGCCGGCCCGCGCAAGCGCCCTTGAAGTGCTCTCGGCAAACGGCGTGGAAGTCATGCTCTCGGCGGGAAGCGAATATACGCCGACGCCGGCCATTTCTCATGCCATTCTCACTTACAACCGCGGCCGGAAGTCCGGGCTCGCCGACGGCATCGTTATCACGCCCTCGCATAACCCGCCTGATGACGGCGGTTTCAAGTACAACCCGCCCAATGGCGGGCCGGCGGAGCCGTCGGTCACCGGCTGGATCGAGGCCAGAGCGAACGAAATCCTCGAAAAAGACCTTGAGGGCGTTCGCAGGGTTCCCCTCGAAAAGGCAATGGGAGCGGCGCGCAGGCACGATTACCTGAACTCCTATACGGATGACCTTGCCAATGTGATCGACATGGAAGCCCTGCGCGGCGCGAAATTGAAGCTTGGGGTGGATCCGCTCGGCGGCGCAGGGGTCGCCTACTGGGGTGTTATAGCGGAGCGCTTCGGACTCGACCTCACAGTTGTAAGCGAACTCGTCGATCCCACCTTCCGCTTCATGACCGTCGACTGGGATGGCCGGATTCGCATGGACCCGTCATCGCCGTATGCCATGCAAAGGCTGATAAAAATAAAGGACGCATTCGATATCGCCTTCGCCTGCGATACGGATCATGACAGGCATGGCATAGTGACAAGAAGCTCCGGCCTGCTTCAGCCGAACCACTACCTGTCGGCCGCGGTTTACTACCTGTTCCGCAACCGCCCCGGATGGCGCCCGGACGCGGCAATCGGCAAGACCGTCGTTAGCAGCAAGATGATCGACCTTGTTGCGGATAAGCTCAAACGGAGGCTCCACGAGGTGCCGGTGGGATTCAAGTGGTTCGTTGAAGGGCTTCTCGACGGCTCGCTCGGTTTCGGCGGAGAGGAAAGCGCTGGCGCGTCCTTTCTCCGCCGCGACGGAAGCGTCTGGACGACCGACAAGGACGGGATCGTCCCAGCCCTCCTTTCCGCCGAGATTACCGCCCGCATGGGACGCGACCCCGGCGAGGTCTATCGCGAGCTTATACGCGAGTTCGGAGAGCCGTTCTACAGCCGGATCGATTCGCCGGCGACCACGGAGGAGAAAAAAGTCCTTTCCAGCCTCTCGCCGGAGGATATATCGTCAAGAGATATCGCCGGCGAAAAGATACTTAACGTACTCGAACGCGCCCCGGGGAATAACGCGCCGATAGGCGGGCTTAAGGTGGTCGCGAAAAGCGGATGGTTCGCGGTTCGCCCATCGGGCACCGAGGATATATGCAAGATTTACGCGGAAAGTTTCAGAGGGGAAGACCATTTGAAGCGCATTCTGGACGATGCCAGGGAGATCATAAGCTCGGCGGTCGCCGCGCGGCGGGCTGAAAAAAGTGAAAGGCCGTCGTGAGCAGGCTGACGAGCGAGGCATACGGGCATGCCGCTGCAGGTTATCTTGAAGTCGGCGGTTACCGCAGCGTGCTCCGGCATTCCGGGCAGCCGACGTGTTACGGACGCAACGGCCGTTGTTGAAACAGGCCGCCATTTTTTCAAAATCCTGCCATTTATTTGAAATCCTGCCATAAAGAAAAGCAGCCGGGAGAAAATCGTTCGCCCGAAACTTTGATATAATTGTAGAAATTCGTAAACAACGATTGCGGCTCGAAATCGGAGGTATGAAATGAGCAGAAGGACACATGCCGGCAGGCAGGCGTTAATTTCCCCGCACTATTCGGAAATCGAGGGATTCGGGCTATTGGAAGAGCTGGCCCTCGATATGCGCTGGTCGTGGAACCATTACGCCGACGAAGTGTGGATTCGACTGGACCCGATATTGTGGGATCTGACGCATAACCCATGGGTTGTCCTGCAGACGGTATCCCGGGTCGGTCTCGAGGAGGCCCTGGCCGATCCGGCTTTCCGCAAGAAGGTAGATGCTCTGGTAGAGGAGAAGCGGCTAGCTGCGGAGTCGCCTGCCTGGTTTCAGCAGACGCATGCCGTATCTCCCCTGAGCTG
Source organism: Deltaproteobacteria bacterium (assembly GCA_021825035.1). GTDB lineage: Bacteria > Desulfobacterota > GWC2-55-46 > GWC2-55-46 > GWC2-55-46 > JAKAIQ01. The sequence goes on from JAKAIQ010000263.1 coordinate 2,672, forward strand.
CGCGGCTTATTTCAGCATGGAATTCATGCTGAGCGAGGCACTGCCGATATATTCCGGCGGACTTAGCAACGTGGGCGGCGATCATCTGAAGAGCGCAAGCGACCTCGCCGTTCCC